>NZ_JBXUHX010000017.1:0-40527 GCF_058148845.1 Pantoea sp. RCC30.1
ATCAATGGGGAAGATTATGGAGAAGAGGGGCAGGAATAACCTGGCGCGGGCGCGCCAGGTTTAGAGCAGATTAACGGTGTGCCAGCTCGGCGTTGTCGTCACTTTCCAGTACGCGCTTATCGGTCAGACCTAACCAGCGGCTGGTCAGGGAACCAGCGGTCATGGATCCGTTGACGTTCAGGGCAGTACGACCCATATCAATCAGCGGCTCAATCGAGATCAGCAGCGCCACCAGAGTCACCGGCAGGCCCATCGCAGGCAGGACAATCAGTGCAGCAAAGGTCGCACCGCCGCCGACACCGGCAACGCCTGCTGAACTCAGCGTGACTATCCCAACCAGCGTCGCAATCCACAGCGGATCAAACGGGTTGATACCGACGGTTGGGGCAACCATCACGGCCAGCATGGTCGGATAGAGACCGGCACAGCCATTCTGGCCGATAGTGGCACCAAAGGATGCTGCGAAGCTGGCAATCGACTCAGGCACGCCAAGACGACGGGTCTGGGTCTCAACGCTCAGCGGAATGCTGGCTGCACTGGAGCGGCTGGTGAAGGCGAAGGTGATCACCGGCCACACTTTACGGAAGAAGCGCATCGGGTTGATACCATTGACCGATAGCAGCAGGGCGTGAACACCAAACATGATGGCCAGACCGAGGTAAGAGGCGACCACAAAACTACCCAGCTTGATGATGTCCTGCAGGTTAGAACCGGCAACCACTTTGGTCATCAGCGCCAGCACACCATAAGGGGTCAGCTTCATCACTAAACGCACCAGCTTCATGACCCACGACTGCAGCGTGTCGATCGCCACCAGTACGCGCTGACCTTTAACTTCATCATCTTTCAGCAACTGCAGTGCAGCCACACCCAGGAAGGCGGCAAAGATCACGACGCTGATGATCGAGGTCGGACTGGCTCCGGTCAGATCGGCAAACGGGTTTTTCGGGATAAAGGAGAGCACCAGCTGCGGTACGGTCAGGTCAGCTACTTTGCCGACGTAGTTGCTCTGGATCGCACTGAGACGCGCGGTCTCCTGTACGCCCTGTACCAGACCTTCTGCGCTCAGACCAAACAGGCCGGTAACGAACACGCCGACCAGCGCCGAGATCGCGGTGGTAAACAGCAGAACGCCGATTGTCAGTACGCTGATTTTTCCCAGCGACGAGGCGTTATGCAGACGGGCGACCGCACTCAGAATGGAAACGAACACCAGCGGCATCACAACCATCTGCAGCAACTGGACATAGCCATTACCGACGATGTTAAACCAGCTGATCGACTCTTTTACCACTGCGCTGTTTTCGCCGTAGATCAACTGTAATACCAGGCCGAACAGTACGCCGATTACCAGACCGGTCAGCACTTTTTTTGACAGGCTCCAGTTCTGACGGCTGAAGCGGGAGAGCAATACCAGCAGCACCACAAAGGCCACGATATTAAGCGTAAGAGGAAGGTCCATGCTGAAACTCCAGAGTAATGCGGCCTTCCATCACGGGAAGGCCGCATAATGTTAATCACGAATTAAGACAGCAGGAATGGTAACAGCAGGTGCAGAGGGCGCCTTATATCCAAATGGAATGCTTTATAACTTAATGGCGTTTTGCGCTCTTTTATTGCGCAGTATGACTGGAAATCAATCGCCCGACGCCATTTTGTAGCGTATCGAACAACTGTGACGGCCAGCCGTTTGCACCAAAAGATGGCATCCCTACCGGAAACCACAGCGCATATCCCACCAGTCCCAGGCACAATGCCCGTTCAAGCTGGTTGCCTTTCTGGCTGCGCAGAATCGGCAGGCGGAAGCGCCAGCGGCAGGGCCACAGCAGCGGAACCCCGGCGGGGGTCAGCATATCGGCCACTATATGGCTGAGGTAGCCCAGCGTCAGACCCTGCAGCACATCTGCGGGGATCGGCGACGAATGGGGCAGGTTAATCTGAAAAAGCCACAAACCGGCGGCGATGGCCAGCAGACTGTGGGTAAACCCCCGATGGCCAAACGCGCGTGCAATAGGATGAGAGAGCCAGCTTAGTCGCTGTCCCAGCAGAGATTTGGGGTGATCGATATCGGGTAACAGACATGTCAGCAGGGCTGAGGGAACAAGATGCCACCAGTCGGCCTGCGCCAGCACGGGTGTCAGCTCAGCACGCTTAGCAAAAATAGCGCTGGCAATGGCAAAAATGATGTGGCCTTCGCCCGTCATGATAGAACCTGGTTGCAAAGAAAGCTGTCGATGCATCCAGTATAGGGATTTATCCAGTAAATGAGAACATGTGACGCTGTAACGAAGCATGAATATTATTAACAAGGCGGACAGCGATGAAACACTGCCCACCTGAAAGATTAACGCGCCAGCCAGCCACCATCGACTGCCAGGGTGTAGCCATTGACGTAATCAGACGCGGCAGAGGCAAGGAAGACCACCGGGCCCATCATGTCATCGGGCACGCCCCAGCGTCCGGCCGGAATACGTCCAAGAATCTCTTCGCTGCGGGACTCGTCATTACGCAACTGCTCGGTATTGTTGGTCGCCATGTAGCCAGGCGCGATGGCGTTGACGTTAATGCCATGTTTCGCCCACTCGTTTGCCATGAGACGGGTCAGGCCCATCACGGCACTTTTCGAGGCGGTATAAGAGGGCACCCGGATTCCGCCCTGGAAGGAGAGCATAGAGGCGATATTGATAATCTTGCCGCCGTTACCCTGCGCAATAAACTGACGGGCAACCTGCTGCGACAGGAAAAACAGGCTTTTACTGTTGATGTTCATTACATCATCCCAGTCCTGCTCGCTGAAATTCAGTGCGTCTTCACGCCGGATAATGCCGGCATTGTTGACCAGAATGTCAATTTTGCCTGCCGCCGCTACCGCCTGTTCAACCACAGAAGCCACTTCACTGGTCTGCATCAGATCAGCCTGCACCGGCCAGAAACTGCGACCCAGCGCCTCGACTTTGCTCTGGGTATCATCCGGGCCATCACGGTTAACGCCGACGATATCACAGCCCGCCTGCGCCAGACCCAGCGCCATACCTTGCCCCAGGCCGGTGTTACAGCCGGTCACCAGCGCCACTTTACCTTCCAGGTTAAACGTATTCAGTACCATGGTATTTCTCCTCTGCTCAGCGTAGTTCACTGATTTTGACGTGGTCCATGTCATCAAAGACCTGATTCTCACCCACCATACCCCAGATAAAGGTGTAACGCTGGGTGCCGACACCGGCGTGAATTGACCAGCTGGGTGAGATGACCGCCTGCTCGTTGTGTACCAGCAGATGGCGGGTTTGCTGCGGTTGTCCCATCATATGAAAGACGGCGCTCTCTTCGCTCATGTCGAAGTAGAAATAGACTTCCATTCGGCGTTCGTGAGTGTGGCAGGGCATGGTGTTCCACAGACTGCCCTCATCCAGTTTTGTTAAACCCATGGTGAGCTGACAGGTCGGCAGAACATCCGGCACAATGAATTTGTTAATGGTGCGGCGGTTGGAGGTCGCGGCATCACCCAGCGTCGCGGTGGCCGCCTCCTGCAGCGTGATTTTCTTGTCCGGGAAGGTACTGTGTGCGGGTGCACTGTTGTAATAGAATTTGGCGGGCTGAGACGGATTCAGGCTGCGGAATAGCAGGTTGCGCTCACCTTTGCCGATGTAGAGCGCCTCTTCGTGACCGATTTCCCACGCTTTACCGTCCACTTCTACCAGCCCCGGCCCGCCAATATTGATCATGCCCAGCTCGCGGCGTTCGAGGAAATAGCTGACGCCCAGCTGTTTTCCCATCTCATCACCAATCGTGACCGGCTTGTTCACTGGCATCACGCCGCCAATGATGATGCGGTCGATATGGCTGTATGTCAGGGTGTAGTCATCGGCAGTGAAAATCTTCTCAATCAGGAACTCGCGGCGCAGTGCGTCGGTGTCGAGTTGTTTTGCGTGATCGCTGTGGATACTTTGGCGAATGTCCATCTCAGGCCTCTCTGCAGGTCAGGTTATTCATGCCCCGAATGGGGACGCTTCGGGCATCTTAGGCAGAGCGGCATGGGAATTCAATAAAAATGAAACGTTGTTTTATTTTATTGTGGGCGGGATCAAGCGAGAAGTGTAACCGGCAAAAAAAAAGCCCGCACAAGGCGGGCTGTTGATTATCCCTGCAGATGCTGCAGGCTGAGCTGTGTCAGATTGTCCAGCCGGACATCCGCCAGCGCCCAGCGGGGATCGTCACGGTGTTCAGCCGCGGGCACCACAATTGACCGCATACGCGCAGCTTTGGTGGCGATCATGCCGTTAAAGGAATCTTCCAGCGTGACGCAGTTGAGCGGATCGATCGCAAGGCTGTCGGCAGCGTTGAGGTAGACCTGCGGATGGGGTTTGCTATAGGGCAGTGCTTCTGCTGAAGAGAGCACATCGAAATAGTGGCGCAGATTGAAGATCTCCAGCACCTGTTCCAGCATCCGGAGCGGCGATGCCGAGGCAAGACCGATTTTCATCCCCTGTTCGCGGCACAGTTGCAGCGCCGTTTCCACACCTGGCAGCAGGGGCCGCGTCTGATCTACCAGCGTCATGGCGCGCGCGATAATACGCTCGGTGACCTCCTGCTGAGAGGGGCCCTGCCAGGGCAGCGTTTCGTACCACATCCGTACCGTCTGATCGATGCGCAGACCCAGGGTATCGGGCATTTCACTGCGACGTGACAGGTCAACATCCAGCGTTGAAAAGATATCCAGTTCAGCCTGATCCCACAGCGGCTCAGAATCGATCAGTAAACCATCCATATCAAACAGGGCGGCGAGGACAGGGCGGTGATAGGGCATCAGAGGTCTCCTTATAAAGTCGGCTTTACCTTAACATCATTCTCTGCGGGCGCACTCTCTGCCCAATCGGCCACGCTTTATTTGGGAAATTTCACCGTTGGCAGGTAGACTGACGGCAAATTGGATTCCGGGTTCAGGAGATATTATGACTTATCAACAGGCTGGCCGTATTGCCATCCTTAAGCGAGTTGCGGGCTGGGTGCTCTTTTTAGTGGCGCTGATGTCGACCATTATTTCTGTTCTGAGCTTTATGTTTAAGCACAGCGAAAAGCAGCCAGGCATTGACGCCGTCATGCTCGATTTCGTCCATGTTATCGTTGATATGCTGCGTTTTAACACGCCGTTCCTGAACATCTTCTGGCATAACTCGCCGGTGCCGGAATTTAACGGTCAGATGAACCTGGGTTTCTGGCTGATCTACATCCTGATTTTTGTCGGACTGGCGCTGGAGTCATCAGGCGCGCGGATGGGACGTCAGGCGCGTCACGTCAAAGAGGGCATTGAGGATCAGATGATCCTTGAGCAGGCAAAAGGCCCTGAAGGGCGCACCCGACAGCAACTGGAAGAGAAGGTGCGCGTTCCTCGCCACACCATCTTCCTGCAGATCTTCCCGCTCTATGTGCTGCCGGTGGTGATTGCGATAGCCGGTTATTTCGCGCTGTCGCTGCTGGGCTTTATCTGACAGACATCAAGGTCAGGCCGGTCTGGCCTGACTGTTGCCGAGCGCATCCTCATCCAGCAACTGGCCAATGGCGAACTGTGCATCGCCAGGCCAGTGCCCGCCAAACACGTTAGCCCGGTTCAGCAGATAGTAGAGCTGGTAGACCGGCAGACGCTGCGAAAATCCATCCGGTAATGGCCACACCGACTGATAACCGTCGTAAATCTGACGAGGCAGGTCGGGGTACCAGCTCAGCATCGCTAAATCGCATTCGCGGTCGCCCCAGTAGCAGGCGGGATCGAACAGCCAGGGACCGTTGTCACTGCTGGCGCAGTTAGCAGGCCAGAGATCGCCATGCAGCAATGAAGGTTGCGGATGATGCGAGGCGAGCACCCGCTGCACGGAGGCAATAATCAGCTCTGTATCACCGTACTGAATGCCTTTTTCCGCCGCCAGCTGCAATTGCCAGCCAATGCGCTGTTCGGCAAAAAAGACCGACCAGCGTCGCAGCCAGCTGTTAGGTTGTGGCGTAGTGGTGATGTTGTTGTCGAAATCCAGCCCGAACTGCGTCTGCTCGCTCCACTGATGCAGGTGCGCCAGTTGCTGACCCAGCTGATACGCGCTCTGCTCATCAAGTGGCTGTGGCTGGATGTACTCCAGCAGCAGAAAACTCTCTTCACGATGATGGCCCACACCATAAACTTTGGGCACACGAACTGTACCGGTGCGCGCCAGCAACGCCAGCTGATCGGCTTCCCAGGTAAAGAGCGAGAGCATCTCGCGGTTGTTACTTTTGACGAAGACGTCGTGGTCACCGTAGCGGATATGCCAGGTGGGATGGATATCACCTCCCGCAAGGGCGTGACGTTGAGTGATTTCGGCGTTGCCTAACTGCTCGCTTAACAGACGACTAATGGCTGACCACATAGGGCTATCCTCGTTATTCGCTGCGTAAGTCAGATTGTGATGCTTAAATATTCACCAAAACCCGCGCGATTGCACCTCTTATTCTGGCGCAGAGGTGGCGGGGCGATGATCGGCGGCGTCGCGCAGATACTCTTCGAAGGTCGTGACGGTCACCTCAGGTCTCTGACCCAGCGCGCTTTCACCGGCCGAAGTGACCTGCTGTCGCAGATCCTCCGCGTCCAGCGTGCTGACAATGCCATAGCTGTTGGTGCCCAACTCATGGGGATGGCCACTGTCATCCGCCAGCGTGGTCGTAAAACCGGCGGCGGTCATCGCGCTGGTCAGCTCCAGGATGTCACTTAATCCCGATTCCTGATAATGAAAGGTCACGATATAGCGGGTTAATTCATTGCTGCTCATGAGGCACCTCTGGGGGAAAGGAAACTGAACTGAGCGTAGACTATGGCGAAAAATCAGGCGAATTATGAAGGAGATGCTGCGTGTCTGACGTGATGCGTAGCGTAAATTTGTGTAAGGAGCCAGTGCGGTGATGCAAAATTCTTCTGCCGTTACGTCTGGCTTTTCATTTGTGCAGCACTATAATGCGCGACGTTAATGAGATGAGTCCCAATTAACAGGGGTTGTCAGGGCGATTCCAGGCATTTTGTGTAAGTTAATAATTTTTTACAAAACTTACCGTAAATTGCATTGAATGCCCGGCAAAACGCTTCAGACTCTCCGTTTTTTAAACAGTCGCACGGATCACATTTAATGAAAGCCTATAACAAGCTGTCTGCTGTTCTTTTGCTCTCCGCCGGAGCTTTTTGTCACCAGGCACTGGCCGATAACGCCGTATTTACGTCAATGGATGACCCTTCTACAGCGAAAAAGCCGTTTGAAGGTTCTGCTGCTGCGGGATACCTGGCGCAAACCGGTAACACCACCAGTTCATCAACGACTGCTCAGACCAATATGACCTGGTATCAGTCGTCTATGGCTTACAGCTTGTGGGGTAACGCAGCCAACACTTCGTCAAACGATGAACGCTCTTCTGAGACGTACAACATTGGTGGTCGTTCACGCTATAACCTCAACTCCTATGACTACCTGTTTGGACAGGCGAGCTGGTTAAGCGATCGTTTCAATGGTTACGATTCACGTGACGTGCTGACTGCCGGTTACGGTCGTCAGATCCTGAACGGTCCGGTGCACTCGCTGCGTGCCGAATTCGGTCCGGGTGTACGTTATGACGACTACCACGCGGGCGGTCATCAGACCAAGGCGCTGGGCTATGGCGCAGTCAGCTATCAGTGGCAGCTGACCGACACCACTAAATTCATTCAGGGCGTGTCCGTGCTGAGCAGCTTCGGAGAAGACACCACGGTGAACTCCGAAACCGGCCTGCAGGTGGCGATCAACAGCCACTTCGCGCTGAAGCTGGCTTACAACGTCACCTGGAACAACAATCCGCCAGAATCTGCGCCGGATCGTACGGATACCAAAACCTCAATCATGCTCTCTTACGCGATGTAAGCGCATTTTTGCCCGTGGTATTCCCGGCGGCCTGACATTACGTCAGGCCGCTTTTTTTTGTTCTCTCCACGGCTTAGCGAAAAGGGCATGGGTTTTTCTCGCCGGGGAAAACTGCTATCATCTGCTCCGCACTGCAATCCTGGTGACATTCCGACAATGTGGGTCTGATATCACGCCAGGTCACTAATTTTACATTACGTTGCATGTAGGCTTTCGTGTGGCTTACCACTGCAAATAAGGATATGAAATGCCTGTAATTACGCTTCCTGATGGCAGCCAGCGCGTGTTTGACCGCCCTGTCAGTGTGATGGATATTGCGCTCGACATCGGTCCGGGTCTGGCGAAAGCCTGTATTGCTGGCCGCGTTAACGGTGAACTGGTTGATGCTGTTGATCCCATCACCGAAGATGCCGCCGTCGCGATTATTACCGCTAAAGATGAAGCGGGTCTGGAAATCATCCGTCACTCCTGTGCGCACCTGTTAGGGCATGCGATTAAACAGCTGTGGCCGGATACCAAAATGGCGATTGGCCCGGTCATTGATAACGGCTTCTATTATGATGTCGACATTGATCGTACCCTGACCCAGGAAGATATCGACCAGCTGGAAAAACGCATGCATCAGTTGGCTGAAACCAACTACGATGTGGTGAAGAAGAAGGTCAGCTGGCAGGAAGCACGCGACGTATTTGCGGCACGCGGCGAGATTTACAAGACCACCATTCTTGATGAAAACATCAGCCATGACGATAAGCCAGGCCTGTATCATCACGAAGAATATGTCGACATGTGCCGCGGTCCGCACGTGCCGAACATGCGGTTCTGCCATCATTTTAAACTGCAGAAGATCTCCGGCGCCTACTGGCGCGGCGACAGCAACAACAAAATGCTGCAGCGTATCTATGGCACCGCATGGGCAGACAAAAAGCAGCTGGCAGCTTATCTGCAGCGTCTGGAAGAAGCGGCGAAGCGTGACCATCGTAAGATTGGTAAGCAGCTGGATCTCTACCACATGCAGGAAGAAGCACCAGGCATGGTCTTCTGGCATAATGACGGCTGGACCATCTTCCGCGAGCTGGAAGTGTTTGTCCGCAGCAAGTTAAAAGAGTACCAGTACCAGGAAGTGAAAGGTCCATTCATGATGGATCGCGTCCTGTGGGAAAAAACCGGGCACTGGGAAAACTATAAAGAAGCGATGTTCACCACCTCATCTGAGAACCGTGAATATTGCATCAAACCGATGAACTGTCCTGGGCATGTTCAGATCTTTAATCAGGGTCTGAAATCCTACCGTGACCTGCCGCTGCGTATGGCAGAGTTCGGCAGCTGTCACCGTAACGAGCCATCAGGTGCGCTGCACGGTCTGATGCGCGTGCGTGGCTTTACCCAGGATGATGCACACGTCTTCTGTACAGAAGAGCAGGTGCGTGACGAAGTGAACAGCTGTATCCGCATGGTTTATGACATGTACAGCACCTTCGGCTTTGAAAAGATTGTGGTGAAGTTATCCACCCGTCCTGAGAAGCGCATCGGAACAGATGACATGTGGGATCGTGCCGAGGAAGATCTGGCTGCTGCGCTGAACGAAAACAACATTGAGTTTGAGTTCCAGCCAGGCGAAGGCGCGTTCTACGGTCCTAAAATTGAGTTCACTTTGTACGATTGTCTTGATCGCGCCTGGCAGTGCGGAACAGTTCAGCTAGACTTCTCCCTGCCAAAACGCCTTGAAGCCACCTACGTGGGTGAAAACAATGATCGTCAGACGCCAGTGATGATTCACCGTGCGATTCTGGGGTCAATGGAGCGTTTCATCGGTATTCTTACCGAGGAATTTGCCGGTTTCTTCCCAACCTGGCTGGCACCACTGCAAGTCGTGGTAATGAATATTACCGATGGACAAGCAGAATATGTTGAGTCTTTGACGCGTAAGCTGCAGAATGCTGGCATTCGTGTGAAGGCAGACTTGAGAAATGAGAAGATAGGCTTTAAAATCCGCGAGCACACATTACGTCGCGTCCCTTATATGTTGGTCTGCGGTGATAAAGAGGTGGAAGCTGGCAAAGTTGCCGTTCGCACCCGCCGTGGTAAAGACCTTGGGTCGATGGATGTCGATGTGCTTGTTGAGAAACTTCAGCAAGAGATTCGCAGCCGAAATCTTCAACAATTGGAGGAATAAAGTATTAAAGGCGGAAAACGAGTACTACCTACGCGTCCGAACAAAATTAACAGTGAGATCCGTGCTACCGAAGTGCGCTTAACAGGCATGGATGGCGAGCCGATTGGCATTGTCACATTACGCGAAGCTTTGGAAAAAGCCGAGGAAGCGGGCGGCGATTTAGTTGAAATCAGCCCGAATGCCGAACCGCCGGTTTGCCGCATTATGGATTACGGCAAGTTCCTCTATGAAAAAAGCAAATCTTCTAAGGAACAGAAGAAGAAGCAAAAAGTTATTCAGGTCAAGGAAATCAAATTCCGTCCTGGAACCGATGATGGCGACTATCAGGTCAAACTACGCAACCTGATTCGCTTTCTGGAAGAAGGCGATAAAGCCAAAATCACGCTCCGCTTCCGCGGTCGTGAGATGGCGCACCAGCAGATCGGTATGGAAGTGCTTAACCGCGTCCGTAAAGACCTGTGTGAAGATCTGGATTTGGCCATTGTCGAATCCTTCCCTTCGAAGATCGAAGGCCGCCAGATGATCATGGTGCTCGCTCCTAAGAAGAAACAGTAGGCTTTCAAGTAGCATTTACCGCGCAGCGTTCGCGCTGTGCGGTTAACTGTTCGCCTGTCTGGGTCATGTTATTAACAATGCGAAGTGGATATTTTTAAAATGCCAAAGATTAAAACTGTACGTGGCGCGGCCAAGCGCTTCCGGAAGACCGCTTCTGGCGGCTTCAAGCGTAAACACGCAAACCTGCGTCATATTCTGACTAAAAAATCTACTAAGCGTAAACGTCACCTGCGTCCGAAAGGCATGGTGTCTAAAGGCGATCTGGGTCTGGTAATTGCCTGCCTGCCGTACGCATAAGTAAATTTTTTTCATTAATTCAGAATATTAAACAGGAGAGCTAAATGGCTCGTGTAAAACGTGGTGTAGTTGCTCGCGCACGTCACAAAAAAATCTTAAAACAAGCTAAAGGCTATTACGGTGCACGTTCACGTGTTTACCGCGTTGCCTTCCAGGCTGTTATCAAAGCTGGTCAGTATGCTTACCGTGACCGTCGTCAACGTAAGCGTCAGTTCCGTCAGCTGTGGATCGCGCGTATCAACGCAGCGGCACGTCAGAACGGCATGTCTTACAGCCGTTTCATCAATGGTCTGAAAAAAGCAGCCATTGAGATTGACCGTAAGATCCTGGCAGACATCGCAGTATTCGATAAAGTGGCATTCTCTGCACTGGTCGAAAAAGCGAAATCAGCCCTGGCGTAAGTCAGATGGAAAAGGGAGCTTGCTCCCTTTTTTATTGCCTGTAACTTACGCAAATGATTGACATTTTCGTCGCTGAGCATTTCAATAGACCCCCTGTAGAGCATGACAAGGTAACCGCAAGCATGAATGCTGCTATTTTCCGTTTCTTTTTTTACTTTAGCGCCTGACATTCGGGGGCTTTTGCGCATAAGAGAAGAAACGAAAAATCGCGCTGAAAGCCTCCCTCGTGGAGGCTTTTTTGTTTCTGGCGTAAGTATATTGGACCGGCAGGTCCCAACGAGAACTGACCAGCCTGACTGGAAGAAGAGGAAACTATGTCCCAACTCGCAGAACTGGTGGCCAGCGCCACGGCGGCCATCGACGGGGCGACGGATATCGCCGCCCTTGACGCGGTGCGCGTCGAATACCTGGGTAAGAAAGGACATCTGACACTGCAGATGACTACGTTGCGTGAGCTGCCAGCAGAAGAGCGTCCTGCAGCGGGTGCGGTAATTAACGAAGCGAAACAGCAGGTCACTGAGCGCCTGAATGCGCGCAAAGATGCCCTGGAGTCCGCAGTGCTGAATGCCCGACTGGCGGAAGAGACCATCGATGTCTCGCTGCCGGGCCGTCGCATTGAGAATGGCGGTTTGCATCCGGTAACCCGCACCATGGATCGCATTGAGACCTTCTTTGGTGAGTTAGGCTTTGCCGTCATGACCGGACCAGAAATCGAAGATGATTATCATAACTTCGATGCGCTGAATATTCCTGCCCACCACCCGGCGCGTGCCGATCACGATACCTTCTGGTTCGACGCCACGCGTCTGCTGCGTACCCAGACCTCTGGCGTGCAGATCCGTACCATGAAGGCCCAGCAGCCACCCATCCGCATTATTGCGCCGGGCCGTGTCTACCGTAACGATTACGATCAGACCCACACGCCGATGTTCCATCAGATGGAAGGGCTGATTGTTGATAAAAACATCAGCTTTACCAACCTGAAGGGCACGTTGCACGATTTCCTGAACAACTTCTTCGAAGAAGATTTGCAGATTCGTTTCCGTCCTTCTTACTTCCCGTTTACTGAGCCCTCTGCAGAAGTGGACGTCATGGGTAAAAACGGCAAATGGCTGGAAGTGCTGGGTTGCGGCATGGTTCACCCTAACGTGCTGCGCAACGTCGGCATCGATCCGGAAGTCTACTCCGGCTTCGCCTTTGGTATGGGCATGGAGCGTCTGACCATGTTGCGTTACGGCGTGACCGATCTGCGTGCTTTCTTCGAAAATGATTTACGTTTCCTCAAACAATTTAAGTAAGGGCAGGATATCCAATGAAATTCAGTGAACTCTGGTTACGCGAATGGGTAAATCCAGCCCTGGACAGCGCCGCGCTGTCTGAACAAATCACCATGGCCGGTCTGGAAGTGGACGGCGTTGATCCGGTGGCCGGTGCGTTTCACGGCGTCGTGGTCGGTGAAGTGGTGGAGTGCGGTCAGCACCCCAATGCCGACAAGCTGCGTGTAACCAAAATCAACGTGGGCGGCGAGCGCCTGCTGGATATCGTCTGTGGCGCGCCGAACTGCCGTCAGGGACTGAAAGTCGCCGTTGCGACCGTAGGCGCTGTGCTGCCAGGTGATTTCAAAATCAAGGCGGCCAAACTGCGTGGCGAGCCGTCTGAAGGCATGCTCTGCTCGTTCTCGGAGCTGGGTATTTCCGACGACCACAACGGTATCATCGAACTGCCTGCCGATGCGCCGATTGGCACTGACATCCGCGCTTACCTGCAACTGGATGACAACACCATTGAAATCAGCGTCACGCCTAACCGCGCTGACTGCCTGGGTCTGATCGGTATTGCTCGTGATGTTGCAGTGCTGAACGGCTTACCGCTGAACGTGCCAGAGATACAGCCTGTCGCGGCTACGCTGAACGAAACTTTCCCGATTCAGGTTGATGCGACAGAAGCCTGTCCGCGCTATCTGGGTCGCGTAGTAAAAGGGATTAACGTTAAGGCGTCAACACCACTGTGGATGAAAGAGAAGCTGCGTCGCTGCGGGATTCGCTCAATCGATCCGGTCGTGGATATTACCAACTACGTTCTGCTCGAGCTGGGTCAGCCGATGCATGCTTTCGACCTGGACCGCATTGACGGCGGTATCGTGGTGCGCATGGCGAAAGAGGGTGAAAAGCTGACGCTGCTGGATGGTACTGAAGCCAGGCTGCAGAGTGATACCTTAGTGATCGCCGATCATCAGAAAGCGCTGGCGATGGCCGGTATCTTTGGTGGCGAACATTCGGGTGTGAACGGCGAAACGCAGAACATCCTGTTCGAGTGCGCTTACTTTGATCCGCTCTCTATTACCGGTCGTGCCCGTCGTCATGGTCTGCATACTGACGCGTCACATCGCTACGAGCGTGGCGTTGACCCGGCGCTGCAACACACTGCGCTGGAGCGCGCTACCCAGCTGCTGCTGTCCATCTGCGGCGGTGAAGCAGGCCCAATCATCGATCAGACCCATCAGGCAGCCCTGCCTGTACCGGCAACTATTACGCTGCGTCGTGAAAAGCTGGACCGTCTGATTGGTCACGTGATTGCGGATGAGCAGGTCACTGACATTCTGACGCGCCTCGGCTGTGAAGTGACCGTAGGTGAAGGACAGTGGCAGGCGGTCGCCCCGAGCTGGCGCTTCGATATGGCGATTGAAGAAGATCTGGTTGAAGAAGTGGCCCGTATCTACGGTTACAACAACATTCCGGATGTGCCAGTACAGGCCGGTCTGGTCATGACTCAGCACCGCGAAGCGAACCTGTCGCTGAAACGCGCTAAAAACCTGCTGGTCGATAAAGGTTATCAGGAAGCGATTACCTATAGCTTCGTCGATCCGAAAATCCAGCAGTTGCTGCATCCGGGTGAAGAGGCGCTGTTACTGCCTAGCCCGATTTCCAGCGATATGTCGACCATGCGTCTGTCACTCTGGACCGGTCTGCTCAGCGCGGTGGTCTATAACCAGAACCGTCAGCAGAGCCGCGTGCGCCTGTTTGAGAGCGGCTTACGCTTTGTGCCAGATACCCAGGCGGATTTAGGCATCCGTCAGGATCTTATGCTGGCTGGCGTCATCAGCGGTAACCGTGTTGAAGAGCACTGGGATCTGGCGCGTCAGACAGTTGACTTCTATGATTTGAAAGGCGATTTAGAGTCGCTGCTCGATTTAACCGGCAAACTGGATGACATCAGCTTCCGGGCTGAAGCGAATCCGGCGTTGCATCCAGGACAGAGCGCGGCGATTTATTTGCATGATGAACATATCGGATTTATCGGCGTGGTTCATCCTGAGCTGGAACGTAAGCTTGATCTCAATGGCCGCACCTTAGTCTTTGAACTGCTTTGGAATAAGGTCGCAGACCGCGTCCTGCCTGACGCGCGCGAGATTTCTCGCTTCCCAGCGAACCGTCGTGATATTGCCGTTGTGGTGGCTGAAAACGTCCCTGCAGCAGATATCATCGCGGAGTGTAAGAAAGTTGGCGTAAATCAGGTAGTTGGCGTAAACTTGTTTGACGTGTACCGCGGTAAGGGCGTTTCTGAGGGCTACAAGAGCCTCGCAATCAGCCTGATTTTGCAGGATACCAGCCGGACACTCGAAGAAGAGGAGATTGCCGCGACCGTTGGCAAATGCGTTGCGGCATTAAAAGAGCGATTCCAGGCAACCTTGAGGGATTGAACCTATGGCGCTTACAAAAGCTGAGATGTCAGAGTACCTGTTTGAGAAACTTGGGTTGAGCAAACGCGATGCCAAAGAGTTAGTAGAGCTGTTTTTCGAAGAGGTACGTCGCGCTTTGGAGAATGGAGAACAGGTAAAACTGTCTGGGTTTGGTAATTTTGACCTGCGTGACAAGAACCAGCGTCCTGGCAGAAACCCGAAAACGGGTGAAGATATTCCGATTACTGCGCGTCGCGTAGTAACGTTCCGCCCAGGACAGAAGCTGAAAAGCCGCGTAGAGAACGCTACACCCAAAGAGACTGACTGAATTTCAGCGTTTCAAAAAGGCCGCGAAAGCGGCCTTTTTTCATGGTTCAGCACGCAGAATTTCTGCTCTCCATACCCGTTAATGTCCACCCCATCCCGGCACAAACCGCCTCACCAGCCTTTCTTTTTTCTGCAATCCCTCTACAATCAAATCACTGTTTTCTCAGCTAATCCTGCTTATGTCTCTGCTCGATACGTTCGCGCGCCAGTCCGATCGGCGCGGCCAGAAATGGCTGATTGCGCTGGCTCTTACGCTTGCTGCACTGGTCTGTCTCAGCCTCTGCGCCGGAGACAGCTGGATCGCGCCCTCAGCATGGTTCACCGAGAGCAGCAGACTCTTTGTCTGGCAGTTGCGGTTGCCCCGCAGCCTGGCGGTGGTGCTGGTGGGTGCGTCTCTGGCGATATGCGGTGTTGTGATGCAGGCGCTGTTTACTAATCCGCTGGCGGAGCCTGGCCTCCTTGGCGTTTCGAACGGAGCCGGTATCGGCCTGGTGCTCGGCGTGCTGCTGGGCAGCGGCTCGCTGTGGAGCCTCGGGCTGGCGGCGATGGCCGGTGCGTTGATTATTACGCTAATCCTGCTGCATTTTGCGCATCGCCAGCTTTCGGTCACCCGGCTGTTGCTGACCGGTGTGGCGCTAGGAATTATCTGCAGCGCCATCATGACCTGGGCGGTCTACTTCAGCACCAGTCTCGATCTGCGTCAGCTGATGTACTGGATGATGGGGGGATTCAGCGGGATTGACTGGCGCTACGGCTGGATGATACTGGCCCTGCTGCCGGTGATGCTGGCGCTGGGGGCGACCGGGCCAATCCTCAATCTGCTGGCCCTGGGCGAGATATCCGCCCGCCAGCTCGGGCTGTCACTCTTCTACTGGCGCAACCTGCTGGTGCTGGCGATGGGCTGGCTGGTGGGCATCAGCGTCGCGATGGCTGGTGCTATTGGCTTTGTCGGACTAGTGATCCCACATCTGCTGCGCCTGAGTGGCATCAGCGACCACCGTTATCTGCTGCCGGCCTCGGCGCTGGCGGGCGCGGCGGTGCTACTGGCCGCCGATATCGTGGCACGTCTGGCGCTGACGTCGGCGGAATTGCCGATAGGCGTAGTGACCGCGACACTGGGCGCGCCGCTGTTTATTATTTTACTGGTGAAATCTTCGCGCTAGCTTCGGCTGGTTATTCTGGATCCACAACAGCATCCACAACAGCATTCACAAAGGAAATAGCATGAACATTTATGAGACTGAACTGGTTACGCTCGATGGGGAAAAAACCACGCTGTCACAGTGGCAGGGCAAGGTCCTGCTGGTGGTCAACGTTGCCTCGAAATGTGGTCTGACGGCGCAATATGAAGAGCTGGAGAACCTGCAGAAAGCCTGGCAGGATCAGGGCTTCAGCGTACTTGGTTTTCCCTGCAATCAGTTTCTGGAGCAGGAGCCGGGCAGCAGTGAGGAGATAAAAACTTTCTGCAGCACCACTTATGGTGTCACGTTCCCGATGTTTGCCAAAACCGAGGTCAATGGCGCAGGACGTCATCCGCTTTATGCTCAGATGATCGCGGCCCGTCCTGACGCGGTGCGTCCGGAAGGCAGCGGCTTTTACGAGCGTATGGAGAGTAAAGGCCGCGCGCCGAAAGAGCAGGGCGACATTCTGTGGAATTTCGAAAAATTCCTGATTGGCCGTGACGGCAGCGTAATCCAGCGTTTTGCACCTGACATGACGCCGGAAGATCCGATCATTCTGGAAACCATTAAGCAGGCGCTGGCAAAGTAGATGCTGTTGCGCCTGCAACAGGCTGCCGTCTCCGGACGGCTGCTGTTAGTGACCGGTGAGCTTGCCGCCGGTCAGCTGCTGCACGTGGCAGGGCCGAACGGGGCAGGAAAAAGCACCTTACTTAGCGTGATTGCCGGGCTGCAACCCACCTCCGGCACGGTGCTGCTGGATGAAAAGCCGCTGAGTGACTGGAACGGCGCGGCACTGTCCAGGGTTCGCGGCTGGCTGCCACAGCAGCAGGCACCGCTGAGTCAGATGCCGGTCTGGCACTATCTGCGTTTGCATCTTAAACAGGCGGGCTCGCAGTCCGATGTCCGACTCAGCACGCTGCTGGAACGACTTCAGCTGCAGGATAAATTATCCCGTTCGCTGAGCCGACTCTCCGGCGGTGAATGGCAGCGCGTCAGGCTGGCGGCAGTCTGTGCGCAGATTGATCCTCTCATCAATCCCCACGGGCGATTGTTAATCCTTGATGAGCCACTGACGGCGCTGGATATCGGGCAGCAGAAAGCGGTAGATGATTTGATTGCGGAGCTGTGCGAGGCAGGTATCAGCGTTATCGCCAGTAGTCACGATCTCAACCACAGCCTGCAACAGGCCGATCGGGTCTGGTTGATGAACAGGGGACAAGTGGTTGCGCAGGGCGAACCGGCAAAAGTCCTGACGCCGCAGCGCCTGACTCCGCTTTACCAGATAGCTTTCCGGCAGATTCAACTCGAAGGACGCACGCTACTGACCGTCCTGCCCTGACACTTGCTACCTGGCGGGCTTTACCGCTACATTAAGCCGGTTGTAACTTCTGATAAGGACATTTGGCGATGCGCCTGGGTTTGCTGATTTTAGTTCTGCTGCTGACGGGATGCAGTCATCACGCTCCGCCGATTAATGGCCGTCTTTCCGATTCGATCACCGTGATAGCGGAACTGAACGATCAACTCGGTCACTGGCGTGGCACGCCTTATCGCTATGGCGGCATGAGTCGTAACGGTGTTGACTGCTCGGGCTTTGTCTATCTGACCTTCCGCGACAAATTTTCGCTGCAGCTGCCGCGCACTACCTCCGCCCAAAGCGATATCGGCACCCGAATCAGCAAAGACGAACTTCTGCCCGGCGATCTGGTCTTCTTTAAAACCGGTCGCGGCGAGAATGGCCTGCATGTGGGCATTTATGATACCGATAATGCCTTTATCCATGCCTCAACCAGCCAGGGCGTAGTCCGCTCTTCGCTGGACAATGTCTACTGGCGAAAAGTGTTCTGGCAGGCGCGCCGTATTTAAACGCAGCTCGCCAAATCCGACTTAAGTCCAATTTTAAATAGAGTTAAAACAGAGAGTAAAAGTTTTATTTTAAATGACAGTTATTGAGAGCAGGTTTTAATAATCATAATAAGTGCTTATTTAATTCCACTAATAACCGCTATTTTAGTGCCACTATTTGGCTTAAGCGTGATCGCCTGTTGTCAAACGGCGGTGGAAGGGTAAAGAAGTTCGTCTCTTCAATGGTTTGGCACTATTGCCTGTACCTGACCATTACTATACGATATCCCCATCGCCGCTTATTCTGGCATTAAAATGAAAATTCATCTCTCGGCCGACTATCAGTCGGAAATCTGGTTTTATCCTGTCTGTGATTTTCACGGGCGATTGACCGCTGTCGAGCTGGTAACGCAGTTTGTGCATGAAAGTGCTCCCATCACTCTGCCGCAGGACCTGTTGCTGCCGCAGCTTGATGAGTCGCAGCAGCTGCGCCTTCTGCAAAGTCAGATTGGATTGCTGGAGCAGAATCGTGCGTTATTTGAAGCGCATTCGGTGTCAGCATTTATCCGTATTGATGAAGGTATGGCGCGGACACTGCTGGCCAGTGAATTAGTGATGCGGAAAATAAAGCAGCTGCCGTTCATTCTTTTGAATATAACTGAAACGTTTCCGCAACTGAAGCTGGGCAAAAATAATCCTTTGCTGGCGAACCTGCATGCTGAATTTAATTTAGCGATTTCACATTTCGGCGCAGGCAAGACACCCTCTAATGCGGTCTACGATAATTTATTCAGCTGCATCTGCCTGGACAAAGAATTTATTCATTCACTGGCAACACGCGCTTCATTCGTACCACTTATTCAGAGCATTATTGATAATTTTCGCGCCCATTGTGACCGCCTCATTATTTGTGGCGTTGACGACGAAGTGCTGTTCGATAAAGTCAGCCAGCTCGACGGTGCCGACTTTCAGGGTGCGCTCTTCCCGGTGGTCAAATCTGATGCACTGCGTTCGCTGCTCTGCGCCGACGATCGCATGCCATCCTCTCAGCATCCTGGCTGATACTCCCTGTTAATCCCCGTTATCAGCGTTACACTAGAGAATTAATCTACGTATCGCTGAGCAGCGCATGGGAGAAACAATGTCCTCAGGCAAGACATCTTTTGACAATACCTGGTTCCGTGAACTGACAGGGTGTTACACCGCGCTAAACCCCACACCGCTGGCAGGCGGACGCCTGCTGTATCACAACGCACCGCTTGCAACCTCAATGGGTCTGGATAGCGCACTCTTTGAAGGTCGCGGTCATGACGTCTGGCACGGCGCGGCCCTGCTGCCCGGCATGCAGCCGCTGGCGCAGGTCTACAGCGGCCATCAGTTTGGCGTCTGGGCGGGTCAGCTTGGCGACGGGCGCGGCATTCTGCTGGGTGAACAGCGCCTTGATGATGGCAGTAAACTTGACTGGCATCTCAAGGGCGCAGGCCTGACGCCTTATTCCCGCATGGGCGATGGTCGTGCCGTGATCCGTTCCAGCGTGCGGGAGTTTCTTGCTTCGGAAGCGCTGCACCATCTGGGCATTCCCACCACGCGCGCACTTACCCTGTCGATAGGCGATGAGCCGGTCTACCGCGAAACCACCGAGCGTGGCGCGATGCTGATGCGCATTTCACCGAGCCATTTGCGGTTCGGTCATTTCGAGCATTTCTTTTACAGCCAGCAGCAGGAGAAAGTGCAGCAGCTGGCCGACTACGCCATCCGTCATCACTGGCCACATCTGGAAGAGGAAGCGGACCGCTATCAACAGTGGTTTACCGATATTGTGTTACGCACCGCGCGGCTGATTGCACTGTGGCAGAGCGTGGGCTTTGCGCATGGGGTGATGAACACCGACAACATGTCGATTCTTGGCCTGACCATCGACTATGGCCCGTTTGGTTTTCTCGATGATTACCAGCCTGATTTCATCTGCAATCACAGCGACTATCAGGGGCGCTACAGTTTTGAAAATCAGCCAATGATTGGCATGTGGAATCTCAACCGGCTGGCGCATGCGCTGTCGGGTCTGCTGACCACGGAGCAGTTGCGGACGGCGCTGAGCGCCTATGAACCTGAACTGATGCGTGTCTGGGGCGAGCGGATGCGGGCGAAGCTCGGCCTGCTGACGCAGCAGAGCAGCGACAATCAGATTCTGACGGATCTGCTGGCCCTGATGACCCAGGAGCACAGCGATTACACCCTGACGTTCCGGCTGCTAAGTGAGACCCAACAGGCTGAAAGCCGTTCACCGTTGCGGGACGAATTTATCGATCGTGAGGCGTTTGACGGCTGGTATCAGCGCTACCGCAGTCGTTTGATGGATGAGCAGGTCAGCGATGCGGAACGCCAGGCCGTGATGAAGGCGTCCAATCCGGCGGTGATTCTGCGCAATTATCTGGCGCAGCAGGCGATAGAAGAGGCGGAGCGGGGAGAACAGGGTGCGCTGGCACGTCTGCATCAGGCGTTACAGCAACCCTTTAGCGATGAGACAGCCGCTGAGTATCGTCAGCGGCCGCCAGACTGGGGCAAAACCTTAGAGGTGAGCTGCTCCAGCTGATAGAGACTCACAGGCGGTGAGAAACCTCCTCGGCCAGCAGGGCGAGCACCTCTTCGCTGTCCTGCCAGCCGAGGCAGGGATCGGTAATCGACTTGCCATAAACCAGCGGTTCACCGGTCACCACTTTCTGATTGCCTTCTTCCAGGAAGCTCTCAATCATTACACCGGCAACGGCTCGTGATCCAGATTTAATCTGCTCTGCCACCTCTGCCGCGACATCCATCTGACGACGATGCTGCTTCAGGCAGTTGGCATGGCTGAAGTCGATCACCAGCTGCTCTGGCAGATTAAACGCCGACAGACTCTCCGCTGCGGCGGCGACATCACTGGCATGATAGTTAGGGTGTTTGCCGCCACGCAGGATTACATGACCGTGCGGGTTGCCGCTGGTCTGATAGATGGTCATCTGGCCCAGCTTATCCGGCGACAGGAACATGTGGCTGGCACGCGCGGCACGAATCGCATCCACGGCAATCTGTACGTTACCGTCAGTACCGTTTTTAAAGCCGACCGGGCAGGAGAGGGCCGAGGCCATTTCGCGGTGGATCTGGCTTTCGGTGGTGCGTGCGCCAATTGCGCCCCAGCTGATGAGGTCGGCAATAAACTGGCCGATCACCATATCCAGAAACTCGGTGGCGGTTGGCAGACCCAGTGCGTTGATATCAATCAGCAGCTTGCGGGCGATACCGATGCCACGGTTCACATCATAGCTGCCATCCAGATCCGGATCGGAGATTAAGCCTTTCCAGCCCACTACGGTGCGCGGCTTCTCGAAGTAAGCACGCATCACAATCTCCAGCCGGTCTTCATAACGGCTGCGTAACGCGTTCAGACGTTCAGCATACTCCAGTGCTGCTTTCGGGTCGTGCAGCGAACAGGGGCCGATTACCACCAGCAGGCGGGGATCTTCCCCGGTAAGAATACGGGCTATACGCTTACGGGCAGCAGTGACATTGTCGGCAATCGCCGCAGAGACAGGATGCTCAGCCGCCAGGCTGGCGGGGGTAATCAGACTACCAATGCGTGCGGTACGCAATTCGTCGGTTTTGTTCATGAGTTTCTCGAAAACGATTCTTCGCAGCGGTGAAATACCGGGAAGTGATGGTGGTCACAATAAACCATTAGCCTGCGAATTCAACCCGGGATTTGATAATGAAATCAAAAGCGACGGCAGCGCCGCTTTACAAGTCCTTCCCGCTTAGCCTCTTAATACATGCGGCGCGTCAGGCCCATGATGTCGAGAATTTTAGTGGCAATCTCCTCCACCGAGTAGTTGGTGCTGTTGAGATAGCGGATTTGATGAGTGCGGAACAGCGCTTCAACTTCGCCCACTTCGAGCCTGCACTGACGCATTGAGGCGTAACGGGTATTTTCCGCTCGCTCCTGACGTATCGCCGCCAGGCGTTCCGGATCGATGGTTAGCCCGAAAAGTTTATTCTGATGTGCACGCAGCGCGGGCGGCAGTTTGAGGTTATCCATGTCGTCAGCAATAAAAGGATAGTTGGCGGCGCGAACACCAAACTGCATCGCCAGATAGAGGCTGGTGGGGGTTTTGCCACAGCGCGAGACGCCTAACAGAATTACCTGTGCATCCTCCAGCCCGCGCAGCGAGATACCGTCATCATGCGCCAGGGCGTAATCGATCGCCGCAATGCGTGCATCATATTTCCCCAGATTACTGGCATCCAGTCCATGGGTACGGTGAGCAACCGGCGCGGGCGACAGGCCCAGCTCCTGCTGCAGCGGGGCGACCAGCGCCTGCACGATATCCTGACAAAATCCGTCGCTCTGCACGATGATGTCGCGCACTTCCGGCGTGACGATGGAGAAAAATACCAGCGGCCGGACGCCGCTCTGCTGATAGAGCGCGTTAATCTGGGCTTTAACCGCCAGCGCCCGCTGGACGTTTTCCACAAATGGCAGCGTCAGACTGGTGATATTGACCGGAAACTGCGACAGCACCGCATGGCCCAGCACTTCAGCCGTAATGGCCGTACCATCGGAGATATAAAAAACGCTTCTGTCAGTTGTCATAACGAAATCAGCCTCAGACAAGAGTGAGCAATCAGCATGAGCCATGCGCTTAAATAAATCATCTCTGATTTTAAATTCTGGAAGGTCTGTCCGGATTATTTGCCTGCTGTTTCATCATGATAATAAAAAATGGAAAAGCGTTTCCTCTCGACGGAATTCTTTTTTATCTGTTATTAAACCGCAAATAGCCACGCCACTGTTGCGCAACAAAACAGAATGGTTAAATGGATGAAAACCTGCCATTTCCCGCTGCATCAATCATTTAGCGAAAAATAGCGTCTTTGCGCAACAGCAAAATAATCCGCTCACAATTCCGAAACTGTTGCTGAAATTCTGCTTTAACGATTCAACAGATCGTTATTGAGGGGGTGATATGCCAGGCTGAGGACAGATAACTCCCTGTGTCCATTCATTGATAATCGATAAAGGATAAGCTCAATGTCCACTAAAGGCGAACAGCCACTTGTGCTCTGGTATAACCAACTTGGCATGCATGATGTTGATCGGGTAGGCGGCAAAAATGCCTCTCTGGGTGAAATGATTACTAATCTGTCGTCGCTGGGCGTTTCCGTGCCCAATGGTTTCGCGACCACCTCCTGGGCCTTTAACCTGTTCCTCGATCAAAGCGGTCTGAACCAGCGAATTTATGCGCTGCTGGATGAGACCGATATTGATGATGTGGATGCGCTGGCAAAAGCGGGTAAGCAGATTCGTCAGTGGGTGGTAGAGACGCCTTTCCTGCCAGAGCTGGAGTCCGCCATTCTGGACGCCTATAAGCAACTTTCTGCAGATGATGATGCCGCTTCGTTCGCTGTCCGCTCCTCTGCCACCGCAGAAGACATGCCTGACGCCTCCTTTGCCGGCCAGCAGGAAACCTTCCTCAATGTGCAGGGCATCGACGCCGTGATGGTGGCGGTGAAGCATGTTTTCGCCTCGCTATTTAATGACCGTGCTATCTCTTACCGCGTGCATCAGGGGTACGACCACCGTGGCGTTGCACTGTCGGCTGGTATTCAGCGCATGGTGCGCTCTGACCTGGCCTCGTCAGGTGTGATGTTCACCATTGATACCGAGTCCGGCTTTGATCAGGTGGTCTTCATTACCGCCGCGCTGGGACTGGGTGAGATGGTAGTGCAGGGTGCCGTTAACCCGGATGAGTTTTACGTCCACAAGCCAACTCTGGCAGCCGATCGTCCGTCGATCGTGCGCCGCAATATGGGCTCGAAAAAGGTTCGCATGGTCTATGCCGACTCTCAGGCGCATGGCGAGCAGGTGCGGATCGAAGATGTGCCGGAAGCTGAACGCGACCGTTTCTGTCTGAGTGATCAAGAAGTGCAGGCGCTGGCGAAGCAGGCCGTGCTGATTGAACAGCATTATCAGCGCCCGATGGATATTGAGTGGGCTAAAGATGGTCACACGGGCAAGCTGTTTATTGTTCAGGCGCGTCCTGAAACCGTGCGCTCTAATGGTCAGGTGATGGAGCGTTACACGCTGCAGGGGCAGGGCAGTGTCGTGGTTGAAGGCCGTGCTATCGGTCATCGTATTGGCGCAGGCGTCGTTAAAGTCATCCACGATATCAGCGAAATGAATCGCATTGAAAAAGGGGATGTGCTGGTGACGGACATGACCGACCCGGACTGGGAACCGATCATGAAAAAGGCGTCAGCGATTGTTACTAACCGTGGCGGACGAACCTGTCATGCGGCGATCATCGCGCGTGAGCTGGGCATTCCGGCCGTCGTCGGCTGTGGTGACGCCACCGATCGGCTGAAAGAGGGCCATCAGGTCACCGTCTCCTGCGCCGAGGGCGACACCGGTTACGTTTACGATCAGTTGCTCGACTTCGACGTCACCAGTTCGCAGGTCGATTCGCTGCCTGAATTGCCGCTGAAAATCATGATGAACGTGGGTAACCCGGATCGTGCCTTTGATTTCGCCTGTCTGCCTAATGAAGGTGTTGGTCTGGCGCGTCTGGAATTTATCATTAACCGTATGATCGGCGTTCACCCCAAAGCGCTTCTGGAATTCGATAAGCAGACGCCGGAACTGCAGCAGCAGATCCGTAAAATGATGAAAGGATTTGATAATCCGGTCGAGTTTTACATTGCTCGCCTGACCGAAGGAATTGCCACGCTTGGTGCTGCATTTGCACCGAAACGCGTAATTGTCCGACTTTCAGATTTTAAAACGAATGAATATGCCAACCTCGTGGGCGGTGAACGCTACGAGCCGGAAGAGGAAAACCCGATGCTGGGATTCCGTGGGGCAGGTCGCTATGTGGCGGACAGCTTCCGGGATTGTTTTGCGCTGGAGTGTGAAGCGGTGAAGCGTGTTCGCAACGAAATGGGCCTCACCAACGTCGAAATCATGGTTCCGTTTGTGCGCACCGTGGATCAGGCGCAGGCCGTAGTGGAAGAGCTGGCGCGTCAGGGACTGAAGCGTGGCGAGAACGGACTGAAGATCATTATGATGTGTGAGATTCCGTCCAATGCCCTGCTGGCAGAACAGTTCCTGCAGCACTTCGATGGCTTCTCTATTGGTTCCAACGATATGACTCAGCTGACGCTGGGGCTGGACCGCGACTCCGGCGTGGTCTCCGCACTGTTTGACGAACGTAACGAAGCCGTAAAAGCGCTGCTCTCCATGGCCATCAAAGCGGCGAAGAAGCAGGGAAAATATGTCGGAATCTGTGGGCAGGGACCGTCCGACCATCAGGATTTTGCCGCCTGGCTGATGGAAGAGGGCATTGACAGTCTGTCACTGAACCCGGACACCGTGGTGGAAACCTGGGTAAGCCTGGCGCAGCTAAATAAAAGCGCCTGACATCGGTTTTAGCAATCATAAAGGCCCGCATTGCGGGCCTTTTCTATTTATAGCTGGCTTGATTCAGGCAAAAAAAAGCCCATCACAGGGGATGGGCAAAGACTACACACAGCAATTCTTTACGCTACTCAGGGGAATTAGTTTGTCTGAAAATCATCAGGTTGATTTCGAACATAGGAAACATGTTATTCATACGGCTGGCTGGCGTCTTTAAGAATCCTCTTATTAGTTTAAAGCCGATAATCTTTTGTCACCTTTACTTTGCCATTTGGCTTAAGAAACAGTCCAGAAAGTAATCTTTTTTAGCCCTGAAAGGTCACTTTTCGGCCAAAGATGGCTTTTTTCTTAAAAATCGCTAATGAAAAACAGAATTTATCTGATTGGTGAGAGTGGGTGCGGTTAATGATCATTAACCGCACTAATCAATGCTCAAAAGGGGGATTGGCGAAGCGTGTTACCGCATTGCATCAGACGGCTGGCGGGATACCCTCGTGATCGGCCAGGGCATCAGCCGAGGCCATCGGGTCATTATCAGGGGCTGGCGCTTCATGCACCCAGACGGAAACCAGACGGTAGGAAACCGCCAGAACCACCGGCCCGATAAACAGACCAATCATCCCGAACGCGAACAGGCCGCCAATAACGCCTGAGAGGATCAGAATCATCGGCAGGTCTGCGCCCATACGGATTAACATCGGGCGCAGAACGTTATCCATCGTGCCGACCACACAACTCCAGACAAGCAGCACGGTTCCCCATGTGGTATCGCCGCTCCAGTAGAGATAGATGATGGCAGGAACCAGCACCAGCAGCGGACCCAGCTGTACCAGACAGCAGAGGATCATCAGCACCGTCAACAGCGTGGCATATGGAATGCCCGAGATCGCCAGACCGATACCGCCCAGCACACCCTGCACCAGCGCCGTCACCACCACGCCAAGCGCCACGGCACGAATGGACTGGGCTGCCAGCATTACGGCGGCATCACCGCGTCGCCCCGCCATGCGAAACGCGAAGTGACGGATGCCCTGGGCAGCCTGTTCGCCACGCCAGTAAAGCAGCACGCTGAACAGTAACATCACGCCCAGATGGATCATAAAGCGCCCGAAATGACCGGCCTGAGCCACAAAAAAGCCCGTGGTGCGACCAATATAAGGCTGTATTTTCGCCATCACGCCGGCACCGCCGCTCGCCACCAGCGTGTCATAACTGACATGAAGTTTTCTGCCGACCATCGGGATTTCCCTCAGCCACATCAGCTTCGGCATCGTGTGACCCTGAGTCACCCAGGCAATCACCGGCGCGCTGTTATCAATCAGACTGCTGACCAGCAGGGCGATAGGAATAATAAACAACAACAACAGCAGCAGTGTCATCACGATCACTGCCAGTGAACGGCGTCCCCATAACAGTCGCTGGAATTTCAGCATCAATGGCCAGGTGGCAATCACCACCATGCTGGCCCAGGCAAAGCCCAGAATAAACGGCTGCACCACCCATAAACAGGCGACGATCAGCAGCAGAATGAACATCAGGGTGAAGAGTATTTGCGGTAAATCCATATCCCGGTACTGGCTTTTCATCATTGACTCATAACCTCGTCTTAATCCTTCATTTTCGGGCATTCGGATGCCCGTTTTTATCATGATCTATTTACCAGGGATTAAACAGCGTCGTGGTGAAAGGTTTTTGCCTTTTCTGAAAAAAGGGCAGACGCAGGAAAAGTATGATAAAACGAGAAATCGCTAACGTATAAACGCAAACGTTTACAACACCTTCGGTCAGACAATCATGATCCCACAGATTTCGCAGGCGCCGGGCCTCGTTCAACTGGTGCTGACGTTCCTTGAGTCGCTGAAAGAGCAGGGTTTTACCGGTGACATGGCGACCAGCTATGCCGATCGTCTCTCACTCTCGACCGATAACAGTATCTATCAGTTGCTGCCCGACGCGGCGCTCTTTCCGCGTTCGACGGCGGATGTTGCACTGCTCGCCCGCGTGGCTGGAGAAGCGCGCTTTGCGAGTCTGGTCTTTACCCCGCGTGGCGGTGGCACCGGCACCAACGGGCAGTCGCTGAATCAGGGGATTGTGGTGGATATGTCGCGCTACATGAACCGCATCCTGGAGATCAATACGGATGAGGGCTGGGTGCGGGTCGAAGCGGGGGTGATTAAAGATCAGCTGAATGCGTGGCTGAAGCCTTTCGGCTTTTTCTTCTCGCCAGAACTTTCCACCAGTAACCGTGCAACGCTGGGCGGGATGATCAATACCGATGCGTCGGGTCAGGGATCGCTGGTTTATGGCAAAACCTCAGACCATGTGCTGGGCCTGCGCGCCGTGCTGCTGGGCGGCGATATCCTTGATACGCGTCCCATGGCGACCGCGCTGGCTGAAACCCTGGCGCAGACGGCCACACCTGAAGGCCGGCTCTATCAGCAGGTGCTGACGCGCTGCCGCGAGCATCGTGCGCTGATTCTGGAGAAGTTTCCGAAACTGAATCGGTTCCTGACCGGATATGATCTGCGCCACGTATTCAGCGACGATATGCAAACTTTTGATCTGACGCGTCTGTTGTGTGGCGCAGAGGGTACGCTGGCCTTCGTCACCGAAGCGCGGCTCGATATCACCCCGCTGCCAAAAGTGCGGCGACTGGTGAACATCAAATATGACTCTTTTGATTCTGCCCTGCGTAATGCGCCCTTTATGGTAGAAGCGCAGGCGCTGTCGGTTGAGACTGTAGACTCCAAAGTGCTGAACCTGGCGCGGGAAGATATCGTCTGGCACTCGGTGCGTGAACTGATTGCTGATGTACCCGACAAAGAGATGCTGGGTCTGAATATTGTTGAATTTGCCGGTGACAACGCGGCGCTGATCGATCAGCAGATTGAACAGCTTTGCGCCCGCCTTGACGCGCTGATGGCGCAGCAGCAGGGCGGCGTAATTGGCTATCAGTTCTGTAACGACCTTGATGGCATTGAGCGCATCTATAACATGCGTAAAAAAGCGGTGGGTCTGCTCGGTAATGCCAAAGGCCGTGCGAAGCCAATTCCGTTTGTGGAAGATACCGCCGTCCCGCCGGAAAAACTGGCGGACTACATTGTCGAATTTCGCGCGCTGCTGGACAGTCACGGCCTGAGCTACGGCATGTTTGGTCACGTCGATGCAGGCGTTCTGCACGTGCGTCCGGCGCTGGATATGTGCGATCCGCAGCAGGAGATGATGATGAAACAGATCTCCGACGAAGTGGTGGCGCTGACCGCGCGCTACGGCGGCCTGCTGTGGGGCGAACATGGCAAAGGATTCCGCGCCCAGTACAGTCCGGCATTCTTTGGCGAGACGCTGTTTAACGAACTGCGCCGCATCAAAGCCGCCTTTGATCCACTTAACCGTCTTAATCCTGGCAAGATCTGTACGCCCTTTAACAGCAACGACGAGATGATGCAGGTCGATGCGGTGAAGCGCGGTACCTTTGATCGGCAGATTCCGGTCACGGTCCGGGATGAATGGCGTGGGGCGATGGAGTGTAACGGCAACGGGTTATGTTTTAACTTTGATGTCCGCAGCCCGATGTGTCCCTCCATGAAGATCACCCGCAACCGCATTCACTCACCCAAAGGGCGGGCGACGCTGACGCGGGAGTGGCTGCGGCTGCTGGCCGAACAGGGCGTCGATCCGCTGACACTGGAAAAGCAGCTACCGGAAAACGGCCTGTCGCTGCGCGGGATGATTGCCCGTACCCGCAACAGCTGGCATGCCAGTAAAGGAGAATATGACTTCTCGCACGAGGTAAAAGAGGCGATGTCGGGCTGTCTGGCCTGCAAAGCCTGCTCCACTCAGTGTCCGATTAAAATTGATGTGCCCGCGTTCCGTTCGCGCTTCCTGCAGCTCTATCACACCCGTTATCTGCGTCCGGTCAGCGATCATCTGGTGGCGGCGGTCGAGGGCTATGCGCCCCTGATGGCGAAAGCGCCGAAGGTGTTCAACTTCTTCCTGCGCCAGCCGTGGGTGAAAGAGTTAAGCAAAACACATATCGGCATGGTCGATCTGCCTCTGCTCTCAGCACCGAATCTGAAACAGCAGCTCAGTGGTCATCCTGCCATGAACATGACGCTGGAGCAGCTGGAAGGGCTGTCAGCTGCCGAGCGCGCCAGCTGTGTGCTGGTGGTACAGGATCCCTTTACCAGCTTCTACGAGGCACAGCTGGTTAACGATTTTGTCAGGCTGATTGAGAAGCTGGGCTACCGTCCGGTGCTGCTGCCATTCTCGCCAAACGGTAAAGCGCAGCACGTGAAAGGTTTCCTGCAACGCTTCGCCCGCACCGCAGCCCGTACCGCCGATTTTCTTAACCGGGTGGCTAAGCTGGAACTGCCAATGGTTGGTGTCGATCCAGCTACCGTACTCTGCTATCGCGATGAGTATCGTCAGACGCTGGGTGAATCGCGCGGCGACTTTAACGTGTTGCTGGTGCATGAATGGTTAGAGCGTGCGCTGGCAGAACGTAACGTGCAGGCCACGGGCGGGGAATCCTGGTATCTCTTTGCGCACTGCACAGAGGTGACTGCGCTGCCCTCGACGCCGAATCAGTGGCAGGAGATCTTTGCACGGTTTGGTGCGAAACTGGAAAACATCAATGTCGGCTGCTGCGGAATGGCGGGCACCTACGGCCACGAAAGTAAAAACCTCGAAAACTCACTGGGGATCTACTCGCTCTCCTGGCATCCGCAGCTGCAGCGACTGCCGCGCCAGCGCTGCCTGGCCACCGGTTATTCTTGCCGCAGTCAGGTTAAGCGGGTCGAAGGCAACGGCATGCGCCATCCGCTTCAGGCATTGTTAGAAATAATGTAAAAAAATTGTGCGCGACGTCACGCCGTGGCTGGATTAGAATATCCAGCCTGCGTGACGCACAAAGTCACTTTGCAGCACGGTGGCTTTGTTCCATTCTCCGACCATGGCCAGCTGGTGGCAAAGTCGGGTCAGGGTCAATCGTGCCAGTTGATAAGCCTGAAGGCGAAACAGGCGATCGCGATTGTTGTTTCCCATCTCCTGCACCAGTCGGTGATGCAGTTTACCCATGGCATGCAGATAACTCTGATCGTCACCGTTCATCTGGCAGACTTCTGCCATATCCTGACAGGCATCATTAAACTGACGCAGCTGGTGGATCGTGCAGTCGGCCCGGTCGAGCTTTGCCTGCGCCATATAAAAGTCGACGGTGATATCCCGCATCGAAAACTGGTATTCGTCGATTTTGTGCTGTAGCCAGGCTGAGACAGAAAGGGTCATTGCGCCGCCCTGAATGTGAATGATAATAATTATCATATTAATCCAGGCCAGGATTGCAATTGGCGGGCAGAAAAATTTATCGATTTATCCTGCCTGTCGGTATAATCGGAAATAACAATCTGTTTACATCGAAGAAAGGCGTAACCTATCAATAAACATTTTTATCAAAAATGGTTATTTTAAAAAGAGTGATTTATTAATAGGTTATAACCGGCTTATTGATGCTGATTCTCTCACTGCAAGGTGAGCTGAAGCAGCTATGCTTACTAAATAAGCAGATAAAACAGCACTAGATGATTATCCCTGCAAAACAAGAGGTTGAAGTGATTGGTCAGATCACTACCATAGGGGGATAGCCTGAAAAGGTTCGGACTCAAGAGGTATCAACATGGCATCCGTTAATACAGACTCTTTCTCACCCGACGATTTTGTCTGGAAAGGGCTGACGCTGACTGAAACCGCAGCGCAACAAATTCTCAATCTGGCGGCTCAGGACCCTGATGTCAAGGGTCTGCGCCTTGGCGTGAAACAATCCGGCTGCGCCGGTTTTGGCTACGTCATGGATCTGGTCAAAGAGCCCGTCGACGACGATCTGCAGTTCTCATTCCACGGCGCAACGCTGTTTGTGCCGCTACAGGCGATGCCATTTGTTGATGGCACCGAGCTGGATTACGTTCGCGAAGGCCTGAATCAGATTTTTAAATTCAATAACCCTAAAGCTCAGCACGCCTGCGGGTGCGGTGAGAGCTTTGGCGTCGAGTAAGTGAAATATGTCACGACACAGCGAAACATCTGACGATGTACAAATCTGGGAAGGCAAGCTCAACTATAAAGAGGGCTTCTTTACCCAACTGCAGACCGAAGAATTTGCTAACGGCATCAACGAAGACGTGGTGCGGGCGATTTCGGCCAAGCGTAACGAGCCAGAGTGGATGCTGGAGTTTCGTCTTAAGGCTTTTCGCGCCTGGCTTGAAATGGAAGAGCCACACTGGCTGAAAGCGCACTACGAAAAACTCGACTACCAGGATTACAGCTACTACTCCGCACCGTCCTGCGGCAACTGTGATGACAGCTGCGCTTCCGAGCCGGGTGCCACGCAGGCTTCAGGCAGTGCGCCAGCCAGCGACTATCTGACGCAGGAAGTGGAAAACGCGTTTAATCAGCTGGGTGTGCCGGTACGTGAAGGTCGTGAAGTGGCGGTTGACGCCATTTTCGACTCCGTTTCGGTTGCAACCACCTATCGCGGCAAGCTGGCGGAGCAGGGGATTATCTTCTGTTCATTCGGCGAAGCGATTCAGGAGCATCCGGAGCTGGTGAAGCAGTATCTCGGAACGGTTGTTCCGGCTAATGATAACTTCTTTGCCGCGCTGAACTCGGCGGTTGCCTCTGACGGCACCTTCGTTTACATCCCGAAAGGGGTGCGTTGCCCGATGGAGCTGTCGACCTATTTCCGCATCAACGCGGCGAAAACTGGCCAGTTCGAACGCACCATCCTGATAGCCGATGAAGACAGCTACGTGAGCTACATCGAAGGCTGTTCGGCGCCCGTGCGTGATACCTATCAGCTGCACGCGGCTGTGGTGGAAGTGATCATCCACAAAAATGCCGAAGTGAAGTATTCGACCGTTCAGAACTGGTTCCCAGGCGGCGAAGGTGAGGGCGGTATCCTTAACTTCGTGACCAAGCGCGCGCTGTGTGAAGGTGACCACAGCAAGATGTCCTGGACGCAGTCTGAAACCGGCTCTGCTATCACCTGGAAATACCCGAGCTGCATTCTGCGTGGAGACTACTCAGTGGGCGAATTCTACTCGGTGGCATTGACCAGCGGTCGTCAGCAGGCCGATACCGGCACCAAGATGATTCACATTGGTAAAAACACCAAATCGACCATTATCTCCAAGGGGATCTCGGCCGGTAAAAGTCAGAACACCTATCGCGGGCTGGTGAAGATCATGCCAACCGCGACCAATGCCCGTAACTTTACCCAGTGTGACTCGATGCTGATCGGCCCGGATTGCGGCGCACATACCTTCCCGTATGTCGAGACCCGTAATAACACCGCTCAGCTGGAGCATGAAGCCACGACCTCACGTATCGGTGAAGATCAGATGTTCTATTGTCTGCAACGCGGTATCAGTGAAGAAGATGCGATCTCGATGATCGTAAACGGCTTCTGTAAAGACGTATTCTCGGAGCTGCCACTGGAATTTGCCGTGGAAGCCCAGAAATTGTTAGCCATCAGCCTTGAGCACAGTGTGGGCTGATGCCATCACACGCCTTGCCGGAAGCAATGTGAAGGAATAAGAATGTTAAGCATTAAAGATTTGCAGGTCAGTGTTGAAGATAAAGCCATTCTGCGTGGCCTGAATCTCGAAATTAAACCGGGCGAAGTGCATGCCATCATGGGTCCGAACGGCTCAGGTAAAAGTACGCTGTCAGCCACGCTGGCAGGCCGCGAGGATTATGAAGTCACTGGTGGCTCGGTCAGCTTCAAAGGTAAAGATCTGCTGGAACTGGCCCCTGAAGAGCGTGCTGGTGAAGGCATCTTTATGGCGTTCCAGTATCCGGTAGAGATCCCAGGCGTCAGCAACCAGTTTTTCCTGCAAACCTCGGTCAACGCGGTGCGCAAATATCGTCAGCAGGAAGAGCTGGACCGCTTCGATTTCCAGGACTTCATTGAAGAGAAAATTCAGCTGCTGAAGATGCCTGAAGATCTGCTGACCCGTTCAGTGAACGTCGGCTTCTCCGGTGGTGAGAAGAAACGTAACGACATTCTGCAGATGGCGGCGCTGGAACCAGAGCTTTGCATCCTGGATGAGACTGACTCCGGTCTGGATATCGATGCCCTGAAAATCGTTGCCAATGGCGTGAACAGCCTGCGCGACGAGAAGCGTGCCTTTATCATCGTAACGCATTACCAGCGTATTCTGGACTACATCAAGCCAGACTTCGTTCATGTTCTGTATCAGGGCAAAATCGTGAAATCTGGCGACTTCTCGCTGGTGAAACAGCTGGAGGAGCAAGGTTATGGCTGGCTTACCGACGAAGAGTGATTCTGCGCTGCAACAGTGGCACCACCTGTTTGAGTCGCGTGGCGACGTGCGTTCTCTGCAGGCACAGCAGCACTGGCAGCAACTGATGCGCGTTGGCCTGCCAACCCGCAAGCATGAAAACTGGAAGTACACGCCGCTGGACACGCTGCTGTCCCAGCAGTTTGTGCTGCCCGACGCGCCACAGACCCTGAGCGCCGAACAGGTTGATGCCCTGGCGCTGCCGCTGGATGCGATCCGTCTGGTTTATGTTGACGGTCAGTTCCAGCCTGCCTTCAGTAGCCGCGACGTCGAACTGTTTGAAGTTCAGCACAGCATGGCCGCTGAGCGCCGTCCGCTGCCTGCTGCGGTTCAGCCGGAAGTTTTCCTGCATCTGACAGAAAGTCTGGCAGAAGAGGTCACGACTCTGCGTCTGGCTCGCGGTAAATCCGCTGCGCGTCCGATCTACCTGCTGCATATTACCAGCGGCCAGCAGTCGGGCATGAACACGGTTCACTATCGTCATCACCTGCAACTGGAAGAAAGTGCAGAAGCGGAAGTTATTGAGCACTACGTTTCACTGGATGAGCGCGCCCATTTCACCGGCACGCGCTTTACCTTTGCCGTAGGCGACAACGCAAAGCTGACCCACACGAAGCTGGCCTTTGAAAGCAGCGACAGCTATCACTTCGCGCACAACGATCTGGTCATTGGCAACGATGGCCAGGTCAGCAGCACCAGCTTCCTGCTGGGTGCCGGGCTGTCTCGTCACAACACCAGTACTCAGCTGAACGGTGAAAATACCACGCTGGCGATCAACAGCCTGGTGTTGCCGGTGAAACAGGAAGTGGCGGATACCCGTACTTACCTGGAGCACAACAAAGGCCACTGTATGAGCCGCCAGATGCATAAAACTATCGTGCGTGACAAAGGCCGAGCGGTGTTTAACGGTCATATCAAAGTGGCACAGCATGCGCTGAAGACTGACGGGCAGATGACCAATAACAACCTGTTGCTGGGTAAGCTCTCTGAAGTCGATACCAAACCGCAGCTGGAAATTTATGCAGATGACGTCAAGTGCAGCCACGGTGCCACCATCGGTCGCATTGATGATGAGCAGATGTTCTATCTGCGTTCGCGCGGTATCCAGAAGGATGCTGCGCAGACCATGATTATCCATGCGTTTGCCGCAGAACTGACCGAAACACTGGAAAATGAAGTGATGCGTCAGGCTGTGCTGCAGCGTATTGCTGAACGTTTTCCCGGAGGCGACATATGATGAACTTCGATCTCGAACGCATCAGGGCTGACTTTCCCATCCTGAAGCGTGAGGTCAACGGTCATCCGCTGGCCTATCTTGACAGTGCGGCCAGCGCACAGCGTCCACTCTCGGTGATTAACGCCGAGAGTCATTTCTATCAGCACGGCTACGCGGCCGTGCATCGTGGCATCCATACGCTGAGCCAGCAGGCGACCAGCGACATGGAAAACGTGCGCGATCAGGCTGCCCGTTTTATCAATGCGCAGTCTCAGGAAGAGATCGTTTTCGTCAAAGGCACCACCGAAGGCATCAATCTGGTGGCGAACACCTGGGGCAGCAGTAATCTTCAGACTGGCGACAACCTGATCATCACTGAGATGGAGCATCACGCCAATATCGTTCCCTGGCAGATGCTGGCCCAGCGCACCGGCGCAGAAGTGCGAGTCCTGCCATTAAATGACAACGGTGAGCTGGCCCTGGAGCAACTGGCGGGGCTGATCGACAGCCGTACGCGGTTGCTGGCGGTCACGCACGTTTCTAACGTACTTGGCACCGTTAATCCGGTTAAAGCGATCGTGGCCCAGGCCAAAGCCGCTGGCGTGATCACGCTGGTGGATGGCGCGCAGGCAGTCATGCATGACAAAGTCGATGTGCAGGATATCGGCTGCGACTTCTACGTCTTCTCCAGCCATAAACTTTATGGTCCGAACGGCGTGGGTATTCTCTACGGCCGCAAAGCGCTGCTGGATGAGATGCCACCGTGGGAAGGCGGCGGTTCGATGATCGACCGCGTCATGCTGCCCACCGGCACCACCTGGAACAGCGCGCCGTGGCGTTTTGAAGCGGGTACGCCCAATACCGGCGGCATTATCGGTTTTGGTGCGGCACTGGCCTATGTGCAGGCGCTGGGACTGGATACCATTCATCAGCGCGAAACGGCTCTGATGAACTACGCGCTCGATAAGCTGGGCACGGTACCGGATATTCAGATCTATGGCCCACAGTCACGCGCTGGTGTCATCGCCTTCAATCTGGGCAAGCACCATGCCTATGATGTCGGCAGCTTCCTGGATCAATATGGTATTGCCATCCGCACGGGACATCACTGCGCGATGCCGCTGATGCAGCACTACAATGTTCCGGCGATGTGCCGTGCCTCCTTCACCTTCTACAACAGTGAAGAGGAAGTGGATCGCCTGGCTGCTGGTCTGACGCGCATTCATCGTCTGCTGGGCGGCTGAACAGTTTTAACGGAGTGAGTGATGGCGACTTTGCCTGAAAAAGAGAAACTGGTTCGCAACTTCAATCGTTGCGCAAACTGGGAAGAGAAGTACCTCTACATCATCGAGCTGGGCTCAAAGCTTCCGGAATCTTCTGAAACCTTACACCAGCCGGAAAACGTGATTTCGGGTTGTCAGAGTCAGGTGTGGATCAGAATGACTCCGCAGGAAGATGGTTCGATTGCCTTTGAAGGCGACAGCGATGCTGCTATTGTTAAAGGCTTGATTGCTATCGTATTTAGTCTTTATCAGAACCTGCCGCCCGCCGAAATCCTGGCGCTGGATGTGCGCCACTGGTTTGGCGAACTGGCCCTGATGCAGCACCTGACGCCCACCCGGTCGCAGGGGCTGGAGGCGATGATTCGGTCTATTCGCCATACCGCTCAGAACCTCAGCTAAGTTACACTCGACAGACGCCATCCGGCGTCTGTTTTTTTATCTGACGAGAAAATTGCATGAAACCTGCTTTACGTTTAGCCGGTGCATTGCTGCTGACCTGCTTTGGGCTCTCTGCACCCGCGTTCGCCACCGAATATCCGCTGCCACCGCCTGACAGTCGCCTGATTGGCGAAAACGTCCTGACTCAGGTTCCTGATGATAAACAACCACTCGAATCAATCGCGTCCCGCTACCAGGTCGGCCTGCTGGGCATGCTGGAGGCGAATCCCGGTACCGATCCCTGGCTGCCCAAAGCGGGTACCCAGCTGATGGTACCGCTGCAGATGATCCTGCCCGATACGCCGCGCGAAGGGATTGTGGTGAATCTCGCCGAGCTTCGCCTCTACTACTATCCCAAAGGGGAAGATAAAGTCATCGTCTATCCCATCGGCATTGGCCAGATGGGTGCGGCAACGCCAGTCATGGTGACGCAGATCAGCCAGAAAATCCCTAATCCCACCTGGACGCCCACCCCGAACATCCGCAAGCGTTACGCTAAAGAGGGCATTACGCTACCCGGCGTAGTCCCAGCCGGACCGGATAACCCGATGGGACAGTTTGCCATGCGTCTGGCGCGCGGCACCGGCCAGTACCTGATCCACGGCACCAATGCGAAGTTTGGCATCGGCATGCGCGTCAGTTCAGGCTGTATCCGCCTGCGTTCAGAGGATATCGAGGCGCTGTTTAACGCCGCCCCCAAGGGCACCCGTGTTCAGATCATCAATCAGCCGGTGAAGTACGCTGTGGAGCCGGATGGGAAACGCTACGTGGAAGTGCACCAGCCGCTGTCGCGTAACGACAAAGACGATCCGCAGACCATGCCGATTGCAATCACCAGTGACCTGAAGAAGTTCATGAAAAGTGAGAAGAGTGATAGCGCGCTGATTAAAGCCAGCTTAACGCGCCGCTCAGGCATGCCTGTGCTGGTCAGCAGTGGAGAGCCGGTGCAGAGTGATACCGTGCCGCCTGCGGGGCTGGAGAGTGCGTCTGTGGGCGCTGAGAATCCGGTTGTACAGACTGAAGGTAAAGCGGTTCAACCCTGAAGCAATACGTGCCTGAAAGGGCACGGAATTCAGGCAAAAAAAATGGCGCCATAAAGGCGCCATTTTTAAACCAGAACTCTTACTTACGGTAAGAGTGAGCCTGGTTGTCCAGACGCTGGTTAGCGCGAGCTGCGTCATCTTTAGCAGCCTGAACGTCTGAACGCACTGCGTTCACGTCGTTGCTCAGCTGGTCAACTTTAGCGTTCAGAGTCTGAACGTCTGAAGACAGCTGGTCGATTTTAGCGTTGCTTGAGCAACCAGCCAGCATAGTTGAAGCCAGAACTACCGCGCCCAGTACCAGTTTAGTACGATTCATTATTTATACCCTCTAGATTGAGTTAATCTCCATGTAGCGTTACAAGTATTACACAAAGCTTTTTAAGTTGAGAATAAATTTTTGATGAGAACATGCTTAAATTTGATCGTTCGCTCAAAGAAGCAGCGAATCCCAGAACATGATAGAAAAATTTAGCTAAAACAGAGGGATTTAATCGGATTAACCTTCATATAAAGCGTAATCGGATTGTTATTTTCGATTGGATTTTTCTTACCTTTGCTTTAAGCAGAAATAAAAAAAAGCGCCTGAATCAGGCGCTTTAAAATAACTCTTAAAGAAAGTTTTACAGTACGTGTACGGAAGCGGTGTTGGTAGTTCCGCTTGGTACTAATGCACCTGACACCAGTACCACAACATCACCTTTCTGACCATAGCCACTTTCCAGCGCCGCTTCTTTACCCAGACGATAGAAATCGTCGGTTGAAGCGATCTCAGTCACCAGACGCGTCTCAATGCCTTTGCTCAGGATCAGCTGACGTGCAGTGGTCGGATTGGTGGTCAGCGCCAGGATGGTCGCGTTCGGGAAATATTTACGTACAGCTTTAGCCGACTTACCGCCTTCAGTAGCCACCACAATCAGAGGGGCTTCCAGCTTCTCAGCGGTCTCAACAGCACCACGGCAGACCGCTTCAGTAATACGCATTTTGCGGTTATCACTCTGGCTGTCGATGCGGGACTTCATCACGCGGTCAGTACGCTCACAGATGGTCGCCATGATGGTGACCGACTCCAGCGGATAACGGCCTTTGGCGCTCTCACCTGACAGCATGACGGCATCAGTTCCGTCGAGGATGGCGTTGGCGACGTCACCGGCTTCTGCGCGGGTAGGGCGCGGGTTCTTGATCATGGAATCAAGCATCTGGGTAGCCGTGATAACCACTTTGCGTGCTTTATTACATTTTTTGATCATCATCTTCTGCGCGAAGATGACTTCCTCAACCGGGATCTCAACACCCAGGTCGCCACGCGCAACCATGATGCCGTCTGAGGCTTCGAGGATTTCGTCGAAGTTGTTCAGGCCTTCCTGGTTTTCGATTTTGGAGATGATCTGGATGTGCTCGCCGCCGTTCTGTTTCAGGTGCTCACGAATTTCCAGCACGTCAGAACGTTTACGGATGAAAGAGGCGGCGACAAAGTCTACGCCCTGCTCGCAACCAAAGATCAGGTCGCGCTTATCTTTTTCAGCCAGGGCAGGCAGCTGGATGGAGACGCCTGGCAGGTTAACGCCTTTGTTCTCACCCAGATCGCCATTGTTCAGGACTTTACACACCACGGTGTTTTCGGTGACTTCGGTCACTTCCATGCCGATCAGGCCATCATCGACCAGCACAGTATTGCCGATTTTAAGGTCAGCAGTGAAGCCCGGGTAGGTGACCGCAACGCACTCGCTGTTGCCGATCACGCTCTGGTCGGTCGTAAAGGTAAAGGTCTGACCCGCTTTCAGAGCAGCGTCGTTGCCGCCTTCCAGTTTCATGGTGCGGATTTCAGGGCCTTTGGTATCCAGCAGGATCGCGGCCTGACGGCCGGTTTTTTGCATTACGGCACGCATGTTGGTGATGCGCTGACCATGCTCAGCATAGTCGCCGTGAGAGAAGTTAAGACGCATAACATTCATGCCAGCTTCAAGCAGTTGAGTCAGCATCTCTTCAGATTCGGTTTTCGGGCCGATTGTACAAACGATTTTAGTCTTTTTCATGACGGATTTTCTGTAAGTTGTGATGGATGAATAAGGGCGGAATCCGATGGCAGCGCATCGAAGTGAAATTTCTGATTGAGACTGAAAAGGGCAGTACTGAGTAAGAATAGGTGACGAAGGCCAGGCGTGCAGGGAAGTTGTGCGGTTACGGTTGGTAACCACCACGCTGTTGTTGCGCAAATCATTTGAGTTATCGCAGTATGCACGTGATCGCTGAAACCTTTCAAGTAAGCAACGCGGGACAGTATAGACGCTAAGTATGCGAAAACCAATCAAAAAGCTGAGGGGGTTGGCGATGCAGATCAATAAAAGTGGAGTTGCGCAAACTGAGGAAATTCTTAAAGT
>NZ_JBXUHX010000017.1:40627-117241 GCF_058148845.1 Pantoea sp. RCC30.1
GGTGCGCTCTAATGGACTCGAACCATCGACCCCCACCATGTCAAGGTGGTGCTCTAACCAACTGAGCTAAGAGCGCATTTTGAATCTTCTGAATATTGGTGCGTCCGAGTGGACTCGAACCACCGACCCCCACCATGTCAAGGTGGTGCTCTAACCAACTGAGCTACGGACGCACTTGGTGCGCTCTAATGGACTCGAACCATCGACCCCCACCATGTCAAGGTGGTGCTCTAACCAACTGAGCTAAGAGCGCAACATGCTGTCAGGGCGACAGCGGGGACGAATATTAACGGCAGCGTGTAAGCCTGGCAAGGGGAAAATAGTTTTTTCGCCGTGACTGAGCAGCAACTGTGCTAACCGTCGTTTTTTTCGTCATTGCGGGCCATGAACGACCCGCATTTTTTGGCTAACGCGCCGCGCGCGTCAGAATGATTTCAGCCGGGGATTGCTGTAACCGTCTGATGCGCCAGAGCATCATGATAGCAGCCGAGGTCAGGCCGATGATAAAGCCGCACCAGAAGCCCGCCGGTCCCATTCGGGGCACAATCCAGTCGGTCAGCGCCAGCAGATAGCCAGCCGGCAGTCCCAGCAGCCAGTAAGCGATAAAGGTAATAAAGAATATTGATCGCGTATCTTTATAGCCGCGGAGGATCCCGCTGCCGATCACCTGAATCGAGTCTGAGAACTGATAAATCGCCGCCAGCATCATCAGTTGCGCCGCCAGCGTCACCACGTCGGGATTGTCGTTGTAGAGCAGGGCAATCTGATGACGGAACGTGACGGTAAAAATCGCGGTCAGCGCCGCCATGCTGATACCGACGCCCTGGGCGGTCCAGGCCGCGACCCGGGCCTGCTCGGTGGAGCCCTGACCCAGACGATACCCGACGCGGATGGTGGTTGCGACACCCAGCGACAGCGGCAACACGAACATCAGTGAGCTGAAATTCAGCGCGATCTGGTGACCGGCCACGTTAACGATACCCAGTGGCGAGACCAGCAGGGCGACAACGGCGAATAGCGTGACCTCAAAGAAGAGTGCCAGCGCCACTGGCAATCCCAGCGTCATCAGGCGGCTCAGAATCGGACGCGAAGGCGGTGACCAGCGGCTTTCCATCCGGATATCGCGCATGCTGCCCATCCGGCGCACCCAGAAGCGCATGCAGATAAACATCACCCAGTAAACCGACGCGGTTGCCACGCCGCAGCCGACCCCGCCCAGGGCAGGCATGCCGAAGTGCCCATAGATAAAGACATAGTTAAGCGGGATGTTGAACATCAGTCCCAGGAAGCCCAGCACCATGGCGGGTTTGGTTTTCGACAGCCCCTCGCACTGATTGCGCAGCACCTGGAAGAAGAGGTAGCCAGGTGCGCCGAACAGCAACGCATGCAGATAGCCCTCTGCTTTCAGCGCCAGCGCCGGATCAATGTCATGCATCGCCCGGATGAGATAACCGGCATGCCACAGCAGCACCATAATCAGCAGGGAGACAAAGAAGGCGAGCCAGTATCCCTGGCGGATCTGTTCGCCGATGCGTTCGCGGCGACCTGAACCGTTGAGTTGCGCAACGGTGGGCGTCAATGCAAGCAGAAGACCATGACCAAAGAGGATGGCCGGAAGCCAGACAGAGGTGCCGACAGCAACGGCGGCCATATCCGTGGCGCTGACTGCGCCGGCCATAATGGTATCCACAAATCCCATTGCGGTTTGAGCCACCTGAGCAAGGATGACCGGAATCGCAAGGGCCAGCAATTGACGCGCTTCTGTTAAATACTTCTGCACGTTAACACCTGACTTGTTGAATGAATTAAAAGGGCAGAAAAGCCCAGGAAATTGCGCGAACTAGTGTAACTGGCGTAACACTATTCGCCAATCTTTGTCACACGATGCGGTTTGCCGCCCCATTAAAGACGCTGCGCGGGCTGAATTCTAACAGCCGACCTGAGCTGTGATAAACTAACGCAAACTTCGCAGAGGCAAAGACTATGTTTACCGGTATTGTGCAGGGCACCGCAGAAATCGTGTCCATTGAAGAGAAAGAACTGTTTCGTACTCACACTGTCCGACTGCCGGAAGACCTGTTACCGGGCCTGGCGCTGGGCGCATCGGTAGCGCATAACGGTTGCTGCTTAACCGTGACGGCAATTGACGGCGACCGCGTCAGTTTTGATTTAATTAAAGAGACCTTGCGGGTGACTAATCTTGGCGATTTACGTCAGGGCGATGTGGTCAATATTGAGCGTGCAGCAAAATTCAGCGATGAAATAGGCGGACATCTGATGTCAGGTCATATTATGACCACCGCTGAGATCTGCAAGATTATCCAGTCAGAACATAACCGCGAAGTCTGGTTTAAAATCCAGGACCCGACGCAGATGAAATATATTCTACATAAAGGTTTTGTCGGCATCGACGGTATCAGCCTGACAGTAGGTGATGTGACTAAGACCAAATTCTGCGTCTATCTGATCCCCGAAACGCTGGAGCGCACGACTCTTGGCGCGAAGACGTTTGGCGACCGGGTCAATATTGAGATCGATCCGCACACGCAGGCAATCGTAGAGACCGTGGAGCGGGTGTTAGCCCAGCGCGATGCTGCGGCGGCGATGAGTATGCTGACCGGTCAGCCTGACTCCGAGAGTAAATAAAAGGCGTGTAAGCGCCTTTGAGCGTTGTGATAGGGTCTGAACTGTTTTGCGGTGATACCGAGCCATCACAGGCAACAGGGTCAGATTGGAAAGACGCAAAAACCAGTCCATAACACGCTCGGCCCGCGCGATTACGCACCTCATCCCTGAGGTGCGCACGTTGCCGGGCCAACGCGTTGCGCTGTTCAAAAATGCTTCCGGCATTTTTATCCGGGCGGCGGGACGCTTTCCTGTTCTGATCCGGTTCCCTGCTCGTTAAGCCTATTCATTGCTGTGAGATCCAATATGATCTGGCATTCGCAGCATCTGCATGATAACCGGGTCCTACCGCGCCACCCGTAATCCGCCCTCAACGCCGCGACTAAACACAATCTGCCACAGCTGAATATCACGCGCCCGGAAGGCACCAGCGCAGGCATTCAGATAATAGGAGAACATCCGTTTAAAGCGTTCGCCATATTTATCAGCCAGCTCTGGCCAGGCCTGCAAAAAGCGTTCATGCCAGGCCATCAGTGTTTTGTCGTAATCGGCACCAAAGTTATGCCAGTCTTCCAGAATAAAGTGGGGCTCGCTGGCATCCGCCACATGACGCACTGAAGGCAGACAGCCGTTGGGGAAGATATATTTATCGATCCAGGGATCGACACTCATATCGGTCTTAATCGCACCGATGGTGTGAAGCAGGAAAAGACCGTCAGGCTTTAAATTACGATCGACCACATCAAAATAGGTGGCGTAATTTTTCGGCCCGACATGCTCAAACATCCCCACCGAAACAATGCGATCAAACTGCTCATTCAGATCGCGATAATCCTGCAACAGAATCGTGACGTCTAACCCGCTACAGCGCTGCTGCGCCAGTTTCTGTTGTTCAGCGGAAATCGTCACGCCATGCACTTTGACGCCGTAATGACGTGCGGCAAATTCCGCAAGGCCGCCCCAGCCACAGCCAATATCCAGCAGCGACATCCCGGGTTCCAGCGCTAATTTACGGCAGATCATATCCAGCTTGGCTTCCTGCGCTGCTGGCAGCGTCGTAGCCTCTTTCCAGTAGCCACAGGAGTATTGCATGTATGGATCGAGCATCAGTGAAAAGAGATCGTTGCCCAGGTCGTAATGCTCTTTACCGACAATCCACGCCCGTTTTTTTGACTGCAGATTGGTTAAGCGGGCGGCGGCAATGCGCAGCGTGTCTTTAAAGTGATGAGGCAGCTGCTGATCGAGTTTGTGTTTAAGTACCTGGTGGAAGAAAATATCCAGCCGGTCACACTCCCACCATCCATCCATGTAGCTCTCACCGAGCCCAAGAGAGCCCTCCTGCAGAACACGTTTAAAAAAACCAGGATGATTAATATGAATATCCCAGGAACGTGAACCATTAATTTCGATATCCGCTTTTTCCAGCAGTTCATGAACGATGCGATACCAATGGTTCTCTTCAGGGCTCACTGCTTCTGCATAAGATGAACTCATAGATTTTCCACCACCTGTCCAATCTGAACCTGAACAAAGAGTAGTCAATTTATTCAGGCATTGAGAAACGATGCGGATGGCTCCGCAAACCGGTTATTGTGTGATACAGAGGACTGGAACAGCCTGCAGCAGGTCGGGTAAGATGAGAATAACGCGCGCGAATACCGTCCCGGCAGCAGGGTGCCAATCAGATTATTACGTTATTATATTGTTGATTTATTACAGGTTTGTTGACCCGGATGAGTATATGCTCACGCGGGTCAATATTCAATAACTTATTGTTAGGGCGCTAAGTAAGAAGTCAGGGTATCAATGATTATCCTGGCAGGCAGGTTGCGCAGAGGCAACAACAGTTTGTGCGTTTGCGGCACGCTGCATGGCGTAACCGATCAACGCGAGCACAATGGTCACCGCCATCATCAGCGTGGTTGTAAACAGCGCCTGGGTTAATCCAGCTGATACCGCCAGGCTGGCGGCGAAGCAGAGTCCTAACTGCAGGGTGTTCTGCAAAGCAGCAGCTTTACCAGTGGCATCCGGGAAGGGCATCAGTGCACTGGAAACCACAATCGGATAGATCGCCCCGTTAGCCAGCGCCATCCCGCAGAACGGAACCATCAGGCTCACCAGCGTGCTGTTGCCTGCAAGCGCAACAGCAAACAGCGACAGAATGCTTAGGCTGTAGACGCCCAGCATCCAGGGCAGCAACTGTGCACCGTTAAAGCGGTTGAGCAGAGCGCGACAGCCGAATCCACCTATTAAAAAGGCGAGGGTCTGGGGCACATAACTCAGGCCGATATCGGCGGGTGAGAGACCCAGATCCGCCAGAATAAACGGCGAGCCAGTCAGCCAGGCAAAGAAGCTGGCAGAACAGGCAGAGTAGATCAGCACGTTGCCGCTGTAGACCCGCGATTTCAGCAGCGTGAAGAAGCCCGGCTGCGCCTTTTTTTCACTTGCGGCTTTGCGAACGGTGGGCAGACGCAGCGTGGTCAGTATCAGCGCCATCGCAATCAGGGTCAGCACCAGGAAAATCGAACGCCAGTGGAAGTGGCCGATCAGCCAGGCACCCAGCAACGGCGCCAGCGCGGGAGAGAGCGCAACCAGCGGCATAATGGTGGCGAAGACTTTGTTGGCGCGCGCGGCAGGGTAGCGATCCACCACTAATGCCTGCCAGCTCACGGCCGCAGCACAGACGCCAATCGCCTGCACGAAGCGCAGCGCCAGCATCAGATAGATATTATTCACCCACAGCATGCCCGCACAGCCGATGCCAAACATGGCCAGTCCGGCCAGCAGCACAGGTTTGCGACCAATGCGATCGGAGAGCGGTCCCCAGAATAGCTGACCCAGGGCGAAGCCTCCCAGAAAGAGACTCATACTGGCGCTGATCAGGCCGGGTGAGGTATTAAAGGTTTGCTGCATCGCCCCGAAGGCGGGCAGGTACATATCTGTGGCTAAAAAGCCGAGCATGCTCAGCAGGGCAAGGTAAGGCATAAATCCTTTATTCGACAACATCTCATTCTCATTTTTGCAGGATAAACGCGGCAGAGTGTAAAAGGTGCGTTTGCTGCTGTGAAACGGTAATATTTGCCGATTGCTGTTAAAATTTTTGAAGGCAGATTATGTGGTCAGAATATGCATTAGAAGTGGTTGACGCGGTCGCCCGTGGGGGCAGCTTCAGCGCTGCCGCGCAGGAGTTACATCGGGTGCCTTCTGCCATCAGCTACACGGTGCGCCAGCTGGAGAACTGGCTGGCGGTGCCGCTATTTGAGCGTCAGCATCGTGAAGTGGTCCTCACCCCGGCAGGCGAGCATTTTGTCAGGGAAGGGCGCAGCGTCATCAAAAAAATGCTTGCCACCCGGCGACAGTGTCAGCAGCTTGCCAACGGCTGGCGCGGGCAGCTCAGCATTGCCGTTGACCGTATTGCAAAGCCTCAGCGCACCCGGCAACTGGTTAAAGATTTCTATCGCCACTTCCCCGATATGGAGCTCATCATCAGCTATGAAGTCTTTAACGGCGTCTGGGATGCGCTGGCCGATGGCCGGGTGGAGGTCGCGATTGGTGCCACGCAGGCAATCCCGGTGGGCGGACGTTTTGCGTTTCGCGATATGGGCACTCTCAACTGGCGCTGCGTGGTCGCGCCGGATCATCCGCTGACGCAGGCGAGCCAGATCGATGATGACACGTTGCGAAGCTGGCCATCACTGGTGCTGGAAGATACCTCGCGTGCGCTGCCACGCCGTATGACATGGACGCTGGATAACCAGCGCAGGCTGGTGGTGCCGGAATGGCAGACCGGGCTGGAGTGCGTACAGGCGGGATTGTGTGTGGCGATGGTGCCGGGTCATCTTGCCAGGCCACTGCTGGACAGCGGCCAGCTGGTTGAACTGACACTGCCGGTGGCGTTCCCGGACAGCCCCTGCTGCGTCAGCTGGGCTGAAGATCGCGCATCACCGGCAACAGGCTGGTTGCTCAGCTATCTGGGTGATGCGCAAACACTTAATCAGGAGTGGTTAAGCGAAGATTAACGGCGATAGTCGCGGAATGGACCATCGGCCACGGAACGGCGTTCAATCAGCGTAGGGTGGACTTCAATCGTTTGTGACACTTCACGCTTACTGGTGATGCGGTCCAGCAGCATATCCAGCGCTTTTTCACCCAACTGGGCTTTAGGCTGATGCACGGTCGTCAGGGCCGGTGCGAAATAGCGGGCGTTGCGCACATTGTCATAACCGATCACCGAAATATCCTGCGGGACGCGCAGGCCCATCTCGTCGGCGGCGCAAATCGCGCCCATCGCCATGATGTCACCGCCGCAGAACACCGCCGTTGGACGCTGTTTCTGCGACAGGATCTGCTGCATCGCCTGATAGCCTGACTCCGGCTCGAAGTCACCCTGCACAATCCACTCGGCACGCGGTTGAATACCCGCTTCTTCCATCGCCTTCAGGAAACCGGCGTGGCGTCCTCCACCAGTGTTGCGTTCCATCTGACCGGGGATAGCACCAATATCACGGTGTCCGCGTTCAATCAGATAGCGTCCAGCCAGATAGCCGCCCTGGAAAGCATTATCGAGCACCGTGTCGGTGAAGTCGGCGCGCGACTCGCCCCAGTCCATCACCACCATTGGGATATTACGGTTCTCTTCCAGCATCTGCAGCAGATCGTCCGGATATTCAGAGCACATCACCAGCAGACCATCGACGCGTTTCTGCGCCATCATGCTGAGGTAGGCGCGCTGCTTTTGCAGGTCGTTATGCGCATTACCCAGAATCAGCGTATAGCCTTTGTCAAAACAGTGATTTTCAACCGCTTCAATAATTTCAGCAAAATAGGGCGCTTCGCTGGAGGTGGCAAGCAGGCCCAGCGTCCTGGTGTGGTTCACTTTCAGGCTGCGCGCGACGGCGCTCGGCGAGTAGTGAAGTTCTTTTATCGCCTGCCAGACCGCGTTGCGTGTCTCTTCAGCGACAAAGCGGGTTTTATTGATGACGTGCGAAACGGTGGTCGTTGAGACGCCGGCGCGTTTCGCCACATCTTTAATTGTTGCCATGAAAATCGGACTCCAGTGCTTATCTAACTCTATGATAAGCGTAGTGTTAAACGTTTGCGTCTGCTCAGGGTTTTTTCCGCAAAAATGCAGCTTTTCTTGCCCGTAAACAGGCCGCTGGCGGAGAATAAATGCCTTAAAAGATGCGCAAACGGAATCAGAGTTGCGCGCGTTGCGCAACAGAGGCGGGATTCTAACAAGGCTGGACGGATAAAACGAGATTTTTACCGGGCTGTGTGGGAAAATGCCATATCCCTACAAATTGTGTGACTAAGGAGCAAACAATGAGTACCGATCTTAAACTGGCGTTAATGACCACCGCAGGCTGTCTGCTGATGATTGTGGCCTTTAGTTTTACTGCCATTCTGCACTAATAAAAAAGCCGGGATTATCCCGGCTTTTTCTGACTGTTCTGCTGCTCAGCGTATAGTTTTTGGCGTCATCACCCGACGGGCGCCAATGTAGTGGCGCTGCCAGTAATCTTCTCCTAATGCGCTGATCTGAATATCTTTACCGGTACGTGGCGATTGAATAAACTTGCCATCGCCCAGGTAAACGCCGACGTGGTCCGCAGTACCGCGACCGTTAATGCGGAAGAAGACCAGATCGCCTTTCTCCAGCGACTCGCGTTTAATTGGCGCTGCGTCACGCAGGTGATACATCTCGTTAGCGGTACGCGGGATCTTAAACTTCACCAGATCTTTATAGGCGTACCAGACCAGACCGCTGCAATCGAAACCAGTATGGGGTGACGTGCCGCCCCACTGATAAGGTTTACCCAACTGGCCCATCAGCTTGGTCATCGCGGTTTCACGTGCCTTCTGATAGCGCTGACGGTGGGATTTGCTCATTTTAATTGTGCCAGGTTCGCTGGTGGTGACCTCAGCGGTTTTTAGCTGGCGCTGATGACCATAGCGTTTCTTCTCTTTATTTTTTTCTTTGCTTTTGCTGATACGGGCGGTTTTAAGCGAGGTCTTCTTAGCAGGCGTCTGTTTCGCAGTGAGTTCGACTTTTTTCTGTTTTTTAGTTTTGAGTTTTTGAACAGGGCTGAGGCGAGTCTTTTTCGTCACCGTTTTTACCTGGCGACGTTTGCGGCGCTCATCGTCGCGCGCACTCTTTTTTTCTGCTTTATGCGTACTGACGTTCACCGGCGCGTGCGGTGAAGCAGCAGCGACGTTGAAAAACAGTTGCGCAAAGGCCAGCATCAAAAGCGTAATGATTAAACGCATAGTCCGTTGATTAGTTAAGTTGTCAGGGCCACTACGCACCGCGACAAAGTTGAGATTAATCTGATCCAGGATCAGCGCCCAGGCCATTCTAGTCCAGTTCTTTTAAAAACTGTAATGCCTTTTAATATTAATCTTTGCAACCCACGTAATCGCGCTGAAAATGAACATTTTCAGCGTCTTATATCAACGAAATTATTACGAATTATTAAACTGTTACCAGCTGTTAATAATCAGGGATTCAGGCGTCACGAAGCTGAACTTAACAATGATGGCGATTTAATCGGGCAGCGGTCAAAATCTCGTTTTCAGTCACGCTGCGAAGTCGCTACAATAAACAAACACGAAGTGACGAATTAAGGAAGGCAATTATGAGTACTGTAGAAAAAATTCAGCGCCAGATCGCAGAAAACCCGATCCTGCTGTACATGAAAGGTTCCCCGAAACTGCCTAGCTGCGGTTTCTCTGCACAGGCGGTACAGGCGCTGTCAGCCTGTGGTGAGCGTTTTGCTTACGTGGATATTCTGCAGAACCCGGACATTCGTGCCGAGATGCCGAAATTCGCTAACTGGCCAACCTTCCCGCAGTTGTGGGTTGATGGCGAGCTGGTCGGTGGCTGCGACATCATCGTCGAGATGTTACAACGAGGTGAACTGCAGACGCTGATCAAAGAGACTGCAGAGAAGTTTAAAGAAGCAGAATAAAAAAAGGCCGACATCACGTCGGCCTTTTTCATTGCGGCATCCCTTATGCGGATGTCGTGGCTTCTGCATCACCTTCCGCGAAGGGCAGTGGCCAGCCACCTAACCGTTTCCAGCGGTTCACCAGCTCGCAGAACAGCGTTGCCGTCTGCTGAGTGTCATAGAGCGCCGAATGCGCCTGCGTACTGTCAAACTCCATTCCCGCCGCAATACAGGCTTTCGCCAGAACCGTCTGACCCAGCACCAGTCCACTCAGCGCTGCGGTGTCAAAGGTGGCAAACGGGTGAAATGGATTGCGCTTCAGGCTGGCACGTTCCGCCGCCGCTGACATAAAGTTCAGGTCGAACGTGGCATTGTGCGCCACCATAATGGCGCGATTGCAGCCGCTGTCTTTAATGCCCTTGCGCACCATTTTGAAAATGGCGTGCAGCGCTTCATATTCACTGACTGCGCCGCGCAGCGGATTACTCGGATCGATACCGGTAAAGGCCAGCGCTTCCGGATGCAGCAGCGAGCCGACAAAAGGTTCGACGTTGAAGTGCAGCGTCTGGTCGATCTGAATCCATCCCTCTTCATCCATTTTCAGCGTGATAGCGGCAATCTCCAGTAACGCATCGGTTTGGGCGTTGAAACCTGCGGTTTCAACGTCGATCACCACCGGATAGAAGCCACGGAAACGTTGATTGAGTGCATTAGGGGAATTCGATTCAGACATCAGGATCTCGTTGCAGAAAAAGGGCAGCGCGTATTATGGCAAAAAACGGGGCCGGGTGCAGCAGATGAAGCGAAGAGAAGGGGATTCAGCCCACCCGGAAGGCAGGCTGAGGGGCAGGTTTAGTTGCCCAGGCCGTTACCGGCATCTTTGTTTTCGATCAGCTCGATTTTGTAGCCATCAGGATCTTCAACAAAGGCAATAATGGTGGAGCCGCCTTTAACCGGACCCGCTTCACGCGTCACGTTGCCGCCATCTTTGCGGATACGTTCGCACGCTGCTGCTGCGTCATCAACGCCCAGCGCAATGTGACCATACGCATTGCCGAGGTCATACTTATCGACGCCCCAGTTATAAGTCAGCTCGATCACCGCACCTTCGCTCTCGTCGGTGTAGCCTACAAACGCCAGGGTATATTTATATTCGGTGTTTTCGCTCTGACGCAGCACGCGCATGCCCAGCACACGGGTGTAGAAATCGATAGAACGTTGCAGATCGCCAACGCGCAGCATGGTATGAAGTAAACGCATAACATCCTCTTTTAAATAAAACGCCATCGCCGGATGACCCAGGCGATAAGTATAGCGATGAAAATCGCCATTGAATAATGGCTGCCGCCATCGTCCCGGACGGCAGCCCAAAACAGTTACAGCGTCGGGTAGTCGATATAACCTTCAGCGCCGCCGCCGTAGAAGCTTTCCGGGCGCTGTGGATTGAGTGGGGCATCCTGCTGCAGACGCTCAACCAGGTCCGGGTTAGCAATGTAATCACGACCAAACGCAACCGCATCGATCAGACCGCGACCGATCAGATCATCGGCTTTCTCAACGGTGTAGGCACCGGCACCAATGATGGCACCCGGGAAGAGATCACGCACTTTCTGACGGAAGGCATCGGTGTAAGGCTGACCACCGGCCCAGTCTGGCTCTGAAAGGTGCAGATAGGCGATGTTGCGTTTTGCCAGCTCGCCGATGTACCACAGCGCCGCTTCTTCTTCGTCCGGACCGTTGTCCAGATTCTGGAAGCTGCCGATGGGTGAGACGCGAATACCAATGCGATCGGCTGACCAGTTAGCGATGACTGCATCAACCACTTCCAGCGCAAAGCGACCGCGTTTTTCGATGCTGCCGCCATATTCGTCGGTACGATGGTTTGAGCCAGGAGCCAGGAACTGGTGCATCAGGTAGCCGTGCGCGGAGTGCAGCTCAAGCAGATCAAAGTCCGCTTCACGCGCGTTGGCCGCAGCCTGACCAAAATCAGCCACGATCTGCTTGATCTCTGGCACGGTCAGTTCACGCGGCGTTGAGGTATCTTCGCGATAAACGCTGCCATCTTCAGCACGCAGTGAAGTACGAGTGCCGGCAGCAATCGCTGATGGCGCTACCGGTGCTTTGCCTTCCGGCTGCACGCTGTTATGTGAGATACGACCAGTGTGCCATAACTGTACTGCGGTGTGACCGCCAGCCTGGTGCACGCCTTCGTTAATCACTTTCCACGCTGCAATCTGTGGCTGCGTATGTAAGCCTGGGGCACCGGCATAGCCTTTCGCCTGGAAAGAGATCTGAGTCGCTTCGGTTATGATCAGACCAGCGCTGGCGCGCTGACAGTAATATTCCGCCATCATCGGAGTAGGGATGTCGCCTGGCTCAATGCTGCGCAGACGGGTCAGCGGTGCCATGAATACGCGGTTTGGGACGGTAATTGCGCCGACTTTCAGCGGACGAAACAGCTGTGTACTCGCCATAATAGCTCCTGATTAGTAGACCAGTCGTCTACAAATACGTTTTTTAAAAATCAGTAGCTTTTAAGCCACTGTTCGATGGTACTCAATGCCAGACGCAGTGGCTGCGCCGCGCGGGAAATTTTGCTCTGCAGGCTCGCACCGAGCCACAGCAGCGACAGTAATTCCGCCATCTGCACCGGAGGTTGCGGCAGGCTCAGCGGCTCCTGCTGCTCTGCAGCGATCAGCGTCCGGGCGTAGAGGGCGGTAATCTTTCCTGCACCCTGCTGCAGGGCGTCACGCATTGGCTCAGAGAGATCGCACACCTCAGCGGAGACTTTAACGCCCAGGCAGCCGACGATATGGCCCTGCTGCACAAACAGCTCAACGGCAGCACGAAAATGATTAAGCAGGCGCTCACGCGGCGTGCCGTCAGTCTGGTTAAGCTGTAACTCTACATCCTGCAGGTAACGCGCAAAGTAGCGTTCCAGTAAGGCCACGCCAAACGCCTCTTTAGAACGGAAGTAGTAGTAGAAGGAGCCTTTCGGCACCGCCGCCTGCGTCAGCAACTCGCTGAGGCCCATTCCGGTAAAGCCGCGTTGCAGACAGAGTTGCTCACCTGTCTGGAGCAGGTGTTCGCGGGTTTCATTGCGTTGTAGCGTCTTATTCATGGCAGGGAGATTAGTAGACCAGTCGGTCTAATGCAACACCGCACCGTACATTTGGCACAGAGTGTTCACTCGTCAATGAAAGAAAAGGATAAATCTGGTGGGGCGGGGCTTACTTCCTTCGCAACCAGGCTACGCTGTTTAGTGAACTGTTTATTCTGTGAATCCGGAGTCGTGGTGGCCGAGCAGCTTGAGTTTTTCCCGGTTCCCAGCCCCTGTCGCGGCATCTGCCAGACTGATGCGCGCGGCTACTGTCTGGGATGTTTACGCAGTCGCGATGAGCGGTTCAACTGGCTGCGCTTCAGTGATGCGCAAAAGCGCGAGGTGATACGCCTTTGCCAGCAGCGTCGTCAGCGCCTGCAACGGCAGCAGAAAGGCGACGAGCCGCCCGAACCCCAACAGCCGGAGTTATTCTGACGACTTTGCGCTTTCCGTTATACTCTCTGACACATTAGTTACAGCCCACGCGCAACAGGGAGAACGTCATGTTAGAACCGCAAGCCATCGCTTCACAGGGGCCCGATTTTTCACCGCTGGTTATGGGATACTGGCGTCTGATGGAGTGGGGCATGTCGCCTCAGGAGCGAGTCGCGTTTATTGAGCACCATCTGAGGCTTGGCATTACCACCGTGGACCATGCAGATATCTACGGTGATTACCAGTGTGAGGCGGCGTTTGGCGAGGCGCTGAAACTGGCACCCGGACTGCGTGACCAGCTGCAGATTGTGACCAAATGTGGCATCGCCACCCGCGCCCGGCCTGAGCATCAGATTGGCCACTACATCACCGATAAAAGTCATATCCTGCAGAGTGCAGAAAACTCGCTGCGCCATTTCCACACCGATCGTCTCGACCTGCTGTTGATCCATCGTCCCGATCCGCTGATGGCAGCTGACGAAGTGGCTGAAGCCTTTATGGCACTGCATCAGAGCGGCAAGGTGCTGCATTTTGGCGTCTCAAACTTCACCCCATTCCAGTTTTCCCTGCTGCAATCTCGTCTGCCGTTCTCGCTGGTCACCAATCAGCTGGAGATCTCACCGGTTCAGCAAAGCGTGCTGCTGGATGGATCGCTGGATCAGTGTCAGCAGCTGCGCATTCGTCCGATGGCCTGGTCCTGCCTGGGTGGCGGCCGCCTGTTTAACGGTCCGCATTTCCAGCCACTGCGTAGCGAGCTGGAAGCGGTGCGGCAGGAAACTGGCGCCACCAGCCTGGAGCAGGTGGTCTACGCCTGGATACTGATGCTACCGTCGCGCCCGCTGCCGATCATTGGCTCCGGTAAAGCTGCGCGGGTCAGCGAAGCCGCCGGTGCACTGAACTTAATCCTGACACGTCAGCAGTGGTTCCGTATTCGCAAGGCAGCGCTGGGATTTGATGTGCCGTGAAGCGTAAAACTGCGTCAATCTCCGACAAAATAGCGCAAAAGCGACCAGACTTATCTCAAACCCTGGGATGCAAATGGAGTCACCATGAAAATGAAAGCAGTTGCGCTATTCGCCCTGATCACCTGCGGTGCAGCACAGGCTGCCAGCGAGCAGGTTACTATCCATCAGGTTACCGCTGAAGGGATTGGAAAATCGTTGGGCACCGTTAAGATTGACGAGACACAGTATGGTCTGCAGTTCACGCCGGATCTGCAGGGGCTTCAGCCGGGCATTCATGGTTTCCATGTCCATGCCAAAGGCAGCTGTGAACCGGGCGAGTCAGACGGCAAAGTGGTCGCCGCCGGTGCGGCGGGTGGCCACCTTGATCCGGCCAACAGCGGCAAACATCTGGGGCCTTACGCTGAAGGGCACCTGGGCGATCTGCCCGCGGTCTATGTTGATGACAAAGGCAATGCCACTTATCCGGTGCTGGCACCGCGTCTGAAATCGTTAAAAGAGATTAAAGGCAAAGCGCTGATGGTGCATGTCGGCGGTGATAATCATGCCGACCATCCTAAACCGTTGGGCGGTGGCGGGGCACGCTATGCCTGCGGCGTAATCTGAATTTCCGGGCGGCAGGCAATGGCCGCCCGCTTTTCGCCTGACTGTTTATGAATTGTTGTACCATCCCTGACATTTCCCCCCTATGATATTGATTCAGGTACGAAAGCGTGATGGGGAAAGGAGCAGGAAAATGAAATTCAAGGGCGCATTACTGCTGTGTCTGCTGCTGGTGGGATGCGATAAACCCAATGATACGCAACTGGTTACCGAAACCGGACGCGAGCTTCAGCGCACCATTGATACCAGTCCGATGCGTGTCACCTGTGAAAAGATTGCCAAAGGCCGTGAATGGCTGAGTCGCAACATGGTGCACAAGCTGGAAGCGCAGGGCTGTGATCAGGTCTTTCGCAGCGCTACCGAAACCAATTTCACGGATAGCACCATCTATCGCCACTCCATGACCATGGTGTGCGGTGGCATTCACGGTCAAAGTTTTACCGGCACCGAGCTGACGCGCCGGTTTATCTTCTCACCTGATGAGAAAGCACTGGTGATTGAACCGATGACCGAAATGGATAAAACCCGCTTCGAAGGCCATAAAACGCTGCAACAGCTGCAGGATGATTTTAACCGGCAACAGCAGCAATATTGCCAGTAATCACTCCGGCACCGCCTGCTTCAGCTGTGCCAGCGAACAGCGTAATCGCCAGATAATCCCCGCCAGTTCGCTGGCCTCGTTATTTTCCAGCGCCAGCAGTGCGGCGATGGTCCCTTCCAGTTTTGTCAGCATCTGATCCAGTGAGTTGTGGCGCACGCCGCGGCTGCTGATAATCTGCTGTAAATTTTGCAGGCTGCTATCGCGAAACGCCATCAGCGCAGCCGAACCGGCGTGCCATTCACGCAGCTGCCAGACAATATGCGAGCAATTGAGCAGCACCACGCCCCAGCGCAGTAGCCAGACGCGCGCCTGTTCATCCCGGCTGTGACTGAGCTGGCTGATACGATGATAAATCTGCGATTCGAAGCGACTCTCGCTGAGCCGGGGCCGTTGCCGCAGCTGGTCGAGAAACGCCAGCCGCAGTGCCCGGATATGGCGTCGGCTGCGCCGCGCATCAGAACTGGGCTTCAGAATCTGAAACGCCAGCCAGGCGAGCAGCACGCCGCAGACTTTGGCGATGTTATCGTTAAAGAAGTCCTGATAGTCCCAGCTGGGCGGATTTGTCACCGCAATAAATGAGCCCATAAAGACGATGAACTGCCCCCACATCCCGGCGCGCTGTTTCTGTTGCAGCTTGAAAAGTTGCAGCGTCACCAGCAGCGGGAACAGAAACAGCAAAAACTGCCACAGCTGACTGATCTGCACCATCAGGCCAAACTTCATCACAAAGCTAAACGCAAACAGCCACAGCAGGGTTTTCAGCAACAGCGTGACGCTGCCTCCGGGTGAGGGCACGGAGGCGTAAAGCACGCAGGCAATAGCGGTTAAGGTGAGCGCAGAAGCTCCGGAAGACCATTGCGTATTGATCCAGAAGGCACAGCCCAGCACGATCACACAGAAGGTGCGCAGGGCGCTCCATCCCGCTTCGGCACTGTCACTGTCGCGCGCCAGCGCCGGGACCGGCGGCGGCTGAAAGCGGGTATCGGCATCGGCGCGATCCAGCAGCCGGATCCAGCGCAGCACATTGAGGTACATCCAGCAGAAGTAGCGCAGCCGCTGACAAAAAGCACGCTGCCGGTAATCACCATCCGCCGCAGGCGTCACGCTGCGCAGAATTTGTGCCAGACGATATTTATCGCACGCCGGTTTCGCCAGCTCAGCCAGCAGGAGCTGCAATGCTTCAAACAGCGCCTCAGGCGCGTCGGGCAAGTTTAGCAACATGCGGCGCAGGCTGGAGAGCACGCTGGTGAGTCGCAGCTGCTGGTGCAGCACATAGTTCAGGACGTTGTTCTGTCGGCGAAAGAGATAGTGGCTCCAGAACGCCTGAATCCGCAGCAGATTCATAGTCAGGATCTGGCTGATGACGTTTTCATGCGCGACACGAATAGTATCGCTGGCCGAGGGCTGCAGCAGTAACACCGCATGTTCCAGCAAGCGGGCATGCATCTGCTTCAGCGAGGTGATTAACGTCTCGCCGTCGGAGGTGCTCGGCAGCACCATCATCATCAAACCGGCGCAGAGAATGCCGGATATCACCTCGCAGACGCGTGCCTGCGCAATCGTCCACAGCGTGGTGATATCGGTGATATTCACGCTGCTAAAGGCGATAATGGCGGCGGTGTAACCCGCCAGCGAAAATGCGTAGGCGACGTTGTTCTGGTAATGATTTGAAATGCCGGTACAAAGCGCCAGCCAGCCGGCAATCGCAAAGGTAAACAGCCATGGCTCATTAAGGGTATGTCCGGCGATCACCAGCGCGGCGCTGGCCCCCAACAGACTGCCCACGATGCGGCCAAGACTTTTACTGATCGCGCCGCCGACGGTGGGAAAGCTGATCACGGCGGCAGAGGTCATTGCCCAGTAAGGCTCATCGAGATCCAGTCCATAGGCGATGCTCAGCGCCAGACACATCGCAATTGCGTTGCGTAACGCATAGCGCCACTGACCGGCGTTAGCCTTAATCCAGGGCAGTTGATCCCATGCCAGCCACTGAAAATTCATGGCTGGATGGTGATGGTGCAACTGGTGCCGGCCACCAGATCGGCATTGGCCGGAAGCGAATCGAGACGAATGCGTACCGGCACCCGCTGCGCCAGCCGCACCCAGGGCACGTTTGGCTTGATATCGGGCACCAGTCCGCTGTCAGTCTCAATGCTCTGGTCATAGATTGCGCGGCCAATGCTGTCTACCTGGCCCTTCAGCCGCATGCCATTGCTGTAGAGCACCACCTGCGCCGCCGCGCCTGGATGAATATGGCGAAGTTTAGTCTCTTCGAAATAGCCCATTACGTAGTAAGAGTGGCTGTCGACCAGGGCAAACAGAGGTGAACCCGCAGTGGCATAGTTGCCGGACCGAAGCGTGAGATTGGTGATCCATCCATCCGCCGGTGCGGTCAGCGTCGTCTGTTGCAGATTCCAGCGCGCCCGGTCCCACTCCGCCTGCGCGGCTTTAGTGCTGGCAGCAGCCGCTCCGGCGCTTAAGCGTGCCGCATCGAGATCCTCGGCGGAGATGATGTTGCGCGGCAGGTTGCTGCGCCGGTTAAATTCGTGCTGCGCTTTCGCCAGGTCCGCCTGCGCTTTGCTGAGCTGAGCGGCGGCGTTGTCGAGCGCGATCTGCCACGGCACCGGGTCCAGCGTTAACAGCTGCTGGCCCTGATGCACAAACTGATTGTCTTTGACCTTCAGTTGCGTAATCCGGCCCGAGACCTGAGGCGTGATATCCACCAGCTCTGCCCGCACTTTCCCGTCACGGGTCCAGGGCGACTGCATGTAGTAGTTCCACAGCCAGCCACCGGCCAGCAGCGCCAGGGCAAAGACAATCAGTGTTGAGAAGTATTTTACCGCATTAAATTTCATATCGATTATCCGTGACCGATGAGCCAGAGTGCGGCGGTAACGCACAGCACAAACAGGGAGAGATCAAACAGGGTAGGATGCCAGACTTCGCCGGAGTAGATCCAGCCGCGCACCAGCGGGTGGATCAGCAGCCAGAAAAAGAAGCCGAGGATCACCGCTTTGAATATTGGCGGGAAAAAAAGTGAGGCGCCCACGACCAGATCGGTCAGCGGATTCGCACCTGAAAAAGCAGGAGTGAGCACGTGATAACATCCTTCGTTAACCCAAACGGCAGACGGGAAGCGCTACCCCGTTATCATGCTCTGGTCTGGGATTTGTAATTTGTCCTGTAAACTCGCAGAATAGTGTAAAATCTGGCTTGATAGCTAGCAAGCTAATTATAAGGAGCTGAAATGGATACGCCCCTCGGAACGGATTTATCTCGTCTGGTGCGCATCTGGCGCGCGTTGATTGATCAGCGGCTCAAGCCGCTTGAGCTGACGCAGACTCACTGGGTGACGTTGCACAACATTCATCAACTGCCGCCCGAACAGTCGCAGATTCAGTTAGCCAAAGCGATTGGTATTGAACAGCCCTCACTGGTGCGTACGCTGGACCAGCTGGAAGAAAAGGGACTTATTACCCGTTCGACCTGCGCCAACGATCGTCGCGCCAAGCGGATCAAGCTGACTCAGCAGGCGGAGCCGATTATCGAACAGGTTGAGAGTGTGATTGATGAGACGCGGGACGATATCCTGTCCGGCATCAGTCGGGAAGAGATCAGTCAGATGGTGACGCTGATCGCCCGGCTTGAAAAAAACATTCTCGAATTTCAGAACAAAGAGAAATAAAAAAACCGACGCCCAGGCGTCGGTTTTTTGTTTCACAGCATTAGCGAGGTGAAACCGTCACCTGGCTGCCATTGGACGCCATCGCAACACGCTGGCCAACAGAATACCGCGAGGCGGCCTGTTTCTGAACCACCATGATGGTGTTGCCATCATCCTTGCGGATTTCCAGCTCTACGCCATCGGTTTTATTGACTGCGCCCTGAACGCCCTGGCCCGCTACGCCACCCAGAACCGCACCACCGGCTGTCGCCAGGCTACGGCCGGTGCCGCCACCAATAGTGTTACCCAGGAAGCCACCCAGCACCGCACCACCGATAGCACCGATAACATTGCTCTCATCGCCGCCCTGGATTTTCACCGGACGCACAGAGACGAGGGTACCGTACGAAACGTTCTGAATTTGCTTAGCTTCACTGGCACTGTAGGTATCACCCGACAGCGTACTGGTATTGCTACAACCTGCCAGCATAGCACCGGCCAGAGCGACCACAATTACACGCTTAATCATTTGAAACTCCTTTAGTCGAGAAGGCGCCACGTTTACCGCTGTATCCTGCACTCAGTATAAGACACAAACCTGGCAAATTAATCCCTGTCCGAATAAAACATGGTTGGACGAAGCATAGACTATTCAGGATCAACAATAATTCAATCGCGGATTAAAAATAGTCCCGTTACGTTATCGGTGAGCACGATTGGATAAAAACAATTTAATCATAGAATTAGCGAACATTATTTGTCAGGCTAGCCGCAGATGAATCGCACTTCCCGCCGGAAGTAAGGAATGGCTATGAAATCAGGACGCTATATCGGGGTAATGTCAGGCACCAGCCTGGATGGGGTGGATGTGGTGCTGGCCGCCATTGATGAGAATATGGTGGCGCAGCAGGCGAGCTATTGCCATCCGATGCCACCAGAGATGCGTCAGGCGATTCTGGGGATTTGTCAGGGACAATCGCTGACGCTGTCTCAGCTCGGCCAGCTCGATACCCGCCTCGGCCAGCTGTTTGCTGAGGCCGTGGTGACATTAATGAAGCGCGCGTCGCTGGAGGCCAGCGATATTACGGCAATTGGCTGTCATGGTCAGACCGTCTGGCATGAGCCACAGGGCGACGCACCGAATACGCTGCAGATTGGTGACAACAACCAGATTGTGGCGGCAACTGGCGTCACCGTGGTGGGCGATTTCCGCCGTCGTGACATGGCGCTGGGCGGGCAGGGCGCGCCGCTGGTGCCCGCCTTTCATCAGGCGCTGCTGATGGATGCCACTGAACGCCGCATGGTGCTGAATATTGGCGGCATTGCCAATCTCTCCGTGCTGATCCCAGGTCAGCCGGTACGCGGCTTCGATACCGGCCCCGGCAATATGCTGCTGGATGCCTGGATCTGGCGTAATCAGGGGCTGCCCTATGACAAAGATGCGCAGTGGGCGCGCAGCGGAACGGTAATTCCGGCGCTGCTGGAGGCGCTGTTACGTGAAGCCTGGTTTGCGTTGCCGTCGCCGAAAAGCACCGGGCGCGAACACTTCAATCTGGGCTGGCTGGAACAGCATCTGCGCTACTTCCCGGGTCTGGCGCCACAGGATGTGCAGGCCACGCTGGTCGAGCTGACCGCCATCACCATCACGCAGCAGGTGTTACTCAATGATGGCTGTGACCGTCTGCTGGTGTGTGGCGGCGGGAGTCGCAATCCGCAGCTGATGGCGCGTCTGGCGGCGCATCTTCCCGGCACGGAAGTGACTACCACCGATGCGGCGGGAATCAGTGGCGACGATATGGAAGCGCTGGCGTTTGCCTGGCTGGCGTTCCGCACGCTCTCCGGGCTGCCGGGCAACCTGCCTGCGGTGACGGGCGCACGTGAAAAAAGCGTGATTGGCGCAATTTATCCGGCCAATTCACTCTATCGACGTTAAGCGGGGATGCGGGGGCTGCATGCCCCCGCAGGAGAACAGGCGGCCGTCAGGCGGCGCCGGAGAGATGCGTCAGGTTACGAACCCCGGTTATCACCGTGGCCACCATGGTTTCACGTCGGGTAATCACCTCAACCTGGTAAAACCGGCTACGGTAGGCGATAGAATAGATAATGGGATGGTACTTATTACCTTCTCCGTAGCGGGAGTAGTGCGCTTCAAGCGCACGGGTCGCTGCCAGGATATGGGAGGGTTCTTTATCACCGCGGATGATTTGCTTCATTCAGTTCCTCAAATGCTGTTCCTGGAGTCACGTCGCACGCATGGCGCGTAGCGCTGGCCTAAACACTGAACATCTGACTGCTAAACATTTAATCACTGATTCTGTTATGACTGTGACGCGGGAAGATGACAGAAAGATGATCCCCCGGCGCTGTTAATTATTTAGCAGCAGCCGGAGGATCCAGCAAGGCAGGGAATCGCAAATTCATCCTTATCGCAGGGTTAAACCAACTCCGGCCAGGCCACAGCGGCGATGCCATTCAGTTCAGGCCTGGAGAACAGGAAACCCTGGAACTGGGTCACGCCTGCCGCTTCAAGCCACATCCACTCTTCAGGCTGTTCAATGCCCTCGGCGATAACGCCAATCTCCAGTGAGGCGCAGCATTTCAGAATGGCATGAATGATCGCCTGCTTCGGTCCACTTTTATGCACATCAGAAATAATGGCCCGGTCAATCTTGATCTTGTCGGGCTGAATGCGCGTCAGCAGCGACAGCCCGGCAAAACCGGCACCGAAATCATCCAGCGCCAGACTGATGCCGGCTGCTTTCAGCTGCCTGAGGGCAGCTTCAAAGGCCTCAGGTTGCGAGATAATTTCATTCTCGGTGAACTCAACCATGATCTGCTCCGGCACCAGCCCCTGCGCAGCAATTTCATCCAGCAAAAACGGGACGGCGTCGGGCACTTCTACCAGCGTCATCGGTAGCAGATTAATCGACAGGGTCATGCCCTCGATCCCCAGATGCTTCGCCTGGGCAAAAGCGATCTTTTTCGAATTCAGATCGACCTGATAGAGCTGCTCACGTGACAGTCGGGCAAAGTACTCCAGCGGCAGTTCACCCTGCGGCCCGCGCAGCAGCGCCTCCAGCGAGACAATTTCACAGGCGAAGGGATCGACGATCGGCTGAAAAGCAAAGCTGACCTCATCCGCTGCCAACAGCGCTTTGTTGCCTTCACGCTGTTCTGACTCATTACGGATAAACGACCAGCCGCTGGCGGAAGGGATCTCGAAATAGTTCTCTTTTTCCCGCGCTTCGACAAAGGTGCGCAGGAATTGCAGGGCGCGATCGGCATAGGTCAGCTGATATTTGGTGGTGCACTTTGCCAGCACCGCTTCCAGCACCGTCTCTTTATCATGTAGTCTCAGGTCGAACAGCTCCATCCCGACATGGCCAAAACGCCGCGCCGGAGCGTAATCGCGCAGCAGCTCGACCAGATTATGGTGGCGCGGATCCTGGCAAATCCTGCTGTAGACCGACTTTACCGCTGCCTCCGGACCTTCCAGCAGTTGAAAGAAGTGCGTGCCATTGAACAATAAAATTCCGGTGACGCTGGATGATTTATTGATTTTATTCGCTTTTAACGCCAGATCATTCAGGATTTTCAGCGGCACATTCTCTGTAATGTGGCTGCGATAAATGATTGTCGACAACATAAAGATTTCCGGAATTTTTTATTTTTTGTTACGGCACCTTACCAGAAGCTTCTTCCGGGGAAAACGAGGGCCAGTACGTCTTTCTCACTCTGACTCTGTTTAGTCAACCGGCAGCGTGGTATCGCCCGTTCCCAGCATGCGCTGCATAAAAACGGTATCCAGCCAGCGGTCATGTTTAAAACCCACCGAGCGCAGGATACCCGTCATTTCAAAACCCGCGGCGCGATGCACAGCAATCGAACCCTGGTTCTCGCTGTCGCCGACGTTAGCGATGAGCTGGCGGTATCCTTTCTGCTCAGCCCACCTGATAGCATGCTCTAACAGACGTGAACCGGCACCGCGCTTCTGAAATCCGGGGTCGATATAAATAGAGTCCTCCAGCGTATGCCGGTAGGCGTGGCGCGGACGATAGGGGGCCAGATAGCAAAAGCCCCGCACTTCCCCGTCGCTGACGGCGATGAACCACGGCAGGCCCGCCTGCTGGATCTTCCGCATCCGCTCGCCAATCTCTGCGGCATCGGGCGGCACGGTTTCAAAAGAGCCTGTGCCGTTAAGGACGTGCCAGGCGTAGATCTGCTGAATTGATGCGATGTGGCGCTCATCTGCTTCAAAAATTTCCATAACCTGCTCCGGTTTTTGATCTGAAAATCTGCACCTGGTGAAAAAACAACGGTATAGCGGGCGGAGAGAGGGCGCAATATAAATATGATGCCCCTGCGTAATTTCATTTTTGACCTGTTTTCCAGGATTAGTCCTGGCTATAAGGGAATAAAAAGCCATGTCGGTTTAGTGCCACGACTGAATGGTGGTTAAGTCTATTCTGAAAACAGCATCAGTCGGGTGATTCGTGCCAGGGTTAAGGCTATTATCCTTGCGGTTCTGGTTGGGATGACTAATTATCTGGAGGCGCAGCGTGATGCGATTTGTTGATTTTCTGAATAGTAAGCAGGGGCTGCGTGCAGCAAGAAATCACTGCTTTGAATTAAATGGTGTGGTACTGGGCCATTTCACGGCGTTATTCTTGCACGATAACCAGATTATTTTTACTAAAGATGGTAAGCAGTGTGCTGTACCTTATTATCTGGGACCCAAAGAAGATTTACTTCAGCAGAAAGTTAATCCCCGCATTAAAAATATCCGCGCGATCTGATACGCCCTCGGAATGCTAATCACGCGATAGTCAGCCGGATGAATCTATTACTCCTCATGAGCCGGGTACTTATTTTTGGACTGTCTGGCAGGGCACGTCAGCGACTATTTATTACGGTCACCGACTATTTTAGCCTATTCTCCCCCCCCCTTATTTAACTGCCTCTCAGCTGTTCTGTGCCGGTACAACAAACAGTAACAGCAGGGCACCGATCGCAAAGAGCGTTAAGGCCGTAGTCGCACCCCAGAAGGCGTAGAGCTGGCCAAACAGCAGCGATCCCGCTACCTGGCCCACCGCCAGCATAAAAAACAGGATGCCGACGCCGGTCGCCGGGTCTTCGGCGGTGGCGCGAGCACCCCACACCAGCAGCACGCCCGACAGCGTGACGTAACCTGCGCCGCAGCAGGCAACCGCGATACCTAAGCCGATAGATTCACCATGACTCAAGGCCAGCACCAGTAGCGGCACTCCCATCCCGCACAGTGAGAGCCGGTATACACCCTTCAGCCCGATACGGGCAGCGACCGGACCGGTTGCTGCACCCACGATCCCAGCCCCTCCGGCAATCAGCCAGAGTAAGCGGGCGGTCTCCTCATCAACACCGACATGCTGTCGCAGCAGCGCTGACCCAAAGCTCCACCAGGCCGCACTGACCAGACCCGAAATCAACGCAATACACATCAGCCGATGCATGGAGCGGCGATACAGCCGCTGGTGCCAGTGACGCACTCTGGCGTCGCCTTCGGCAGCCTGACTCTTTAACACGCGTATTACTGGCAGCACACAGACCAGCGATAGCAGGGCAAACAGCAGACAGGCGGCGCGCCAGCCGCCAGGCAGCAGGCTCAGGATCACCACCGTCAGGATAATGCCCGCACTGGTACCTGTATTGATCAGCGTATTTGTGCGCGGCTGACGTGCTGCAGGAATTCGGTGACTGACCGCCGCGGCCAGTGCGGGTGAAGCCAGACCAGAACTCAATCCGGCGATAAACAGTCCGGCCGCCAGCATCAGTGCTGAAGAGGCACTGGCGAGCAGAAGCAGACCTGCCGTTGCACTGAGTGAGGCCAGCAGCGCGGTCACTCGTGCGCCATAGCGATCTGTCAGCGCTGCTGAAGTAAGAATAGTGAAGCAGTAAGCCACAAAGCTGCATGCCGACAGCAACCCCGCCTGCTGTGGGCTGAACGGGATATCTGAAGAGATAGCGGGCAGCATCAATCCCCATGAAAAGCGGGCCATACCGTAAGTAGCGGCGATCAGACTAAAGCCGGTGAGTGCCAGTGCTGTAGACGATCTCATCCGGTCACGCCCTTTTGACGCAGTAGCTGGCGGGCGACCTGAGCCGCCTGCCGGGCCGCGGCAGGACCGGTCAGGAGCGCCGTGGTGATCGCGCCTTCGAAGAGTATCCAGATGGCATCACTCAGTTGCCGATCTTCAGCACCGTACAGATGCGTCACACACTGTGTTATGTAGTGGCGCATTGTGGCACGGAAGGCCAGTGCCTGAGCGGCCAGTTCGCTGTCGCGCTCAGCATATTCCCCCCAGGCTTTCAGGAAGAAGCAGCCATGGGCACCGTTTGCCTTTGTCCAGTCGCCCAGTACCACAAACAGCTGCGCTATCGCCTCTGGCTGTTGCGATGGCAGCAGGTCAGCCATAAAACGCTGCTCGCGGGCACTCATCACGGCAGAGGTCAGTGCTTCGCGTGATGCGAAGTGATGATAAAGCGTACGCGTAGAGACACCCGCTTCCCGACAGAGTTGATCGGTAGTGGTGGCGTGAAAGCCATGTGTGTAGAAGAGCCGCTCGGCAGCCTGAATGATATCGTTTCTCTTTTTCATTACTCAAAAGTAAACCGATCGTTTTACTTTTTCAAGCCCATTCCTATCCTTTGCACACGGCGGTATTGATAAATCCCCGACGCCAGGCGCTCTGGCGCTTCGCTTAAAGGCGTGCGGCAGGGGGCTTTCACTGTTTTTTAGTCTCAGTTTATCAATACTCATACTTACCCCTGTGGGGGGTGAATGAGTTAGTTGTGACTCTAATCATAACGGTGGGTACTTGCAGGGCTTATTCGCCAGGTGGTTTATTATATTGTTGTTTTTATTGGATTATTTTGATTTTTGTTGTTTTATTGATGCATTAGCATCACAAATACAAGCGGGGCTGCTAAACGCGTGGGTATGTTTCAGGGCACCGAATGCCTGAAGCGATGTCAGCGGCAAAAAAGGGCATATTCTCAAAGTCAGTTTGAGTCATGCAATAAAGTGGTTTTAGGGTAAATTCTCAGTTAGTTTAATAACGCTTCAGATTACAAAAAAAACCTCTTACGAATTTTGGTTCGTTTTTTAAGATACATACAGCAACTATCAGGATGACTACCATGCTCAAAGCCAGCTACTATTATCTGTGCCCGCGTCCCATGGGTGGATGGATTTTACACAAAGAAGGTTGCGTTAATCTGTCAAAGAACGACAAACGCGTCTTTATTGGTTCGCTTTATACCCGACAGCAGGCGCTGGCGGTGGCGAAAGTTCATCACGCCAATGCCATACTCTGTAATGCCTGCCTGAGCACGTTTATTTGCCCGACCAGCAGCACGGCAATTAAACCGGCACGTGCAGCAACGCCAACCCGTCATACGCCAAGACATTAATTCGCTGGTATAATAATTCGCTGGCAAAATATGGCCGCATAAAAAAATAAAGCGAATTAACAGGGCGGGGCGTTCACAATAAAAAAGGCAGCGTAAAGACGCTGCCCTGATAATTATGCCTGTTTAGGCTGGCCATTAGAGGCGGTAATTCCGCCGTCGACCGGCAGATTGACGCCGGTAATATAACTGGCTTCGTCACTGGCAATAAACAGAATGGCACGGGCGATATCATCTGCTTCACCAGCACGGCGCAGCGGAATGCGATCGTAAAAGCGTTCCATTAATTCCTGATCCTGACTGGCATCTTCGGTCAGATCAGTGAGCGTAAAGCCGGGGCAGACTGCATTAACCCGCACGCCATCTGCGCCGTAGTCCATCGCCAGCGCACGGGTGAAGTTGGTGATCGCCCCTTTGGCTGCGTTGTAGATGCTCATGCCCCAGTCACCGCCTAAGCCGGATACGGAAGAGATGTTGACCACGTTGCCTTTGCTCTCTAACAGGGCAGGCATGAAATAGTGTACGCCATGGAAAACGCCATCAAGGTCGGTTTTCATCAGGGTTTTCCATGCGTCGAGTCCGACTTCATGGACGCGGCCCTGCACGATGACGCCCGCGTTATTCACCAGCACGTCAACCCGGCCATACTTCTTCAGCACGGTTTCTGACAGCTGCTTAACCTGTTCGGCTTCTGAGACGTCACACGCTGCCACCAGGTGATCGCCCGGCGTCATTCCGGCCAGCGTCTCTTCCAGTTTCTGCGCGGTACGGCCTACCAGCACCACTGATGCCCCTTCTTCAGCGAAGCGCTTTGCGCTGGCTTCGCCAATGCCGGACCCGGCACCTGTCACAACCACAACTTTCTGCGTAAATCTGGACATTATGCCTCCTTATCAGCATCAATTCTCACTGTTAACAACCGGTTAAGCCTGGCAGCCATAGCCAGAAACACAAGCGCAGCGCGAAATGCGCTGCGCCAGATGACTACTTTCTAACCGGGGTTAACGGCTATGGACGTCTGAACAGGGCGAAGCTGCGTCCTTCCAGTTCGAAATCCTTCTCTTTGGTGATAACGAGGCCGCGTTTCGCCACATCGCTGGTGGTCAGCTCCAGCACCCAGCCGCCTTCTCCGAACTGCGGAATGCGGAACGGCACATTGCCTTCAAACGGATTAAGCAGCATCAGTACGTCATGCCAGATGCCTTCCTCGGGCTGTAGATCCGGTCGGCCGATATAGACGCCCAGCGTTGAGCCTTCATCCCACTGCTCAGCCTGCTGGAAGCCGCCACCAGCGTTAAACCATTTGATATCCATACCGTCGCGCCAGCTTTCACGGCGCAGCAACGGCTGCTGAGCACGTAGTGTCAGGATCTGGCGGGTGAATTCGCGCAGCGCCTCGGCAGATTCCGGCAGGTTATCCCAGTGTACCCAGGAGATTTCGCTGTCCTGGCAGTAGCCGTTGTTGTTACCCATCTGGCTGCGGCCAAACTCATCGCCTGCCAGCAGCATCGGTGTGCCGTGGGAGAAGATCAGCGTGGCAAGGAAGTTGCGCTTCTGACGCTCGCGCACCGCGTTGATACCTTCGTCATCGGTCGGGCCTTCAACGCCATAGTTGTATGAGCGGTTGTCGTTGTGACCGTCGTTGTTATCTTCGCCGTTGTCCGCGTTATGTTTGTCGTTGTATGACACCAGATCGTTGAGGGTAAAGCCATCGTGCGCGGTAATGAAGTTGACGCTGGCCCACGGACGACGACCGTGCTGATCGTAGAGATCGCCAGAACCCAGCAGGCGGGCGGCAAAGTCGGTGGAGACGTTGTTGCCTTTCCAGTAGTCACGCACCGTGTCGCGGTACTGATCGTTCCATTCTGCCCAGCCTGGCGGGAAGCTGCCCACCTGATAGCCGCCCGGACCGATATCCCAGGGCTCACCAATCAGCTTTTTCTGCGATAGGATCGGGTCCTGCATTATGGCATCGAAGAAGCCGCCGCGCGGGTCAAAACCATCAGGTTCGCGACCAAGAATGGTACCCAGGTCGAAGCGGAAGCCATCGATATGCATCGACTCCGACCAGTAACGCAGCGAATCGAGCACCATCTGCAGTACGCGCGGATGTGAGGTGTTCACGGTGTTACCCGTGCCGGTGTCGTTGATGTAGTAACGATGCTGGTCTGGCATCGTGCGGTAATAGGAGAAGTTATCGATGCCTTTAAATGACAGCGTCGGCCCCAGTTCATTCCCCTCGGCGGTGTGGTTGTAGACCACGTCAAGGATCACCTCGATACCAGCATCATGGAAGGCGCGCACCATGTCACGGAAGCCCTGGATACCGCGCGGCCCGAAGTAGCGGGTGGCGGGTGCAAAGAAGCCCAGCGTGTTATATCCCCAGAAGTTTTTCAGCCCTTTATCCAGCAGGTGCTGGTCATCCGGGAACCAGTGTACCGGCAGCAGTTCTACCGAGGTAATGCCCAGGCTTTTGATGTAGTCGACGGTCGATTTGTGGCTCATGCCGTCAAAGGTGCCGCGCATTTCCGGCGGCAGCGCGGTGTTGAGCTGCGTAAAGCCTTTCACGTGGGTTTCATAGATGACGGTTTTCGGCCACGGCACATTCGGGCGATTTTTATCCTGCCAGTCGAATTCGTTGGGATCGATCACCCGGCACTTTGGCGTAAACGGCGCGCTGTCACGGGTGTCGAATGTCAGATCTTTATCGTCGTGATAGAGATCGTACGCGAAGTGCGCCTCGTTCCAGGCGATGTCGCCCGCAAGCTCACGAGCGTACGGGTCGAGCAGCAACTTGTTTGGATTAAAGCGATGACCATTTTCCGGATCATAAGGACCATAGACGCGATAGCCATAGAGCGCGCCGGGCTTCAGCCCCGGAATGTAGCCGTGCCACACTTCATGGGTGTATTCCGGCAGTTCCAGACGGGCAATTTCCGTTTTGCCGCTGGGATCGTACAGACAGAGTTCAACCCGCTCGGCGTGGGCGCTGAACAGGGCGAAGTTCACGCCCTGGCCATCAAAGTTGGCCCCCAGCAAATGGCTGTAACCCGCCGTAATTTCAAAACGCTGACTGTTTGACATTTATGCCTCGTTATTCAATGAACAGATTGACGCGTAATAAACAAATTCATTCGGATTTCACTGTGCCACCAGCACGGCGCACCACTGCGATGCCAGCTCTGTGAGCGGCAACTGGTCGCCGGCATTGAGCGTTTTGCCGCTCAGTTGATCCTGATAGCGGCGATTGCCCAATGCAGCAGGCAGGGCGATGACGGTATTAGCCCAGCGCGCTGCGGGTGGCTGATCGAGATTCTCTGGCAGCGCGTTAAACACCCGGCGTGACACAATCACAATCACCGCCTGATTCTGGTGGGTGCGGGCAAAGGCGAGCACTTTATCCTGCTGCTCGCCCCTGGCCGACAGCGCCAGATAGTCACCATGGCGGAATAGCTCAGGCTGCTGCTGACGCAGCGCCAGCAGCGTCACAATCGCCTGCTGATTGACCTGGCCGCGCAGCCAGTGCGCTTCGCTGCCGTCGTGCTTTGGCGCGTTAAGCATCGCGGCCAGGGCGTCGAAATCAGGCTCGCGGCGGTTATCGGGATCGACCAGACTGAAGTCCAGCGCCTCGCTACCCTGATAAATATCAGGCACGCCAGGCGCGGTAAGCTTCACCACGGTCTGGGTCAGACTGTTGACCAGCCCGGCACGCATAAAGGGTTGCAGCGACTGGCAGAAATCACTAAGGAAGGCGCTGTTGGCGGGCGCGAGCAGGTGACGGGCATAGCTCAGCACCGCCTCTTCATAAGCGTCGTTGTTGTCGGCCCAGTCGGTACGCAGTTTGGCTTCACGCAGCGCTTTCTCCACATAGACCACAAAGCGCGCTTCAAGCGCCGCCAGACCATCGGCATCCTGCGGCTGGAGAGTCGTCGGCCAGACGCCTGCCAGCGCTTCATACAGCATCCACTCGACGGCCGGTTCCGGTGCCGGACCATCTTTCAGGCGAACGACATGATCTTTGTTCATCTCCCGCCAGCGGCTGACGCACTCCGCCCAGCGCTGCGGCGCTTCGGTCAGCGTATAGAGACGCGCACGGGCATCTTCACCGCGCTTGGTGTCGTGTGTTGAGGTGCCTGACAGCGCATCGGGCTGATGCTCGCGCCGCGCCAGCATCTCCGCATGGAACTGATCCAGCGAGAAATGACGTGCCAGCGGTTCAGCGCCGACTTCATTCAGTGCCAGCGCCATGTGCTGACGGAAAAACAGGGTGTCCTCTACCGATTTCGCCATCAGCGGGCCGGTCAGCTGCTGGAAGCGGGTGCGGAACTGTGTCGCATCGTCGCGAGCAGCGTCGGTAACTTCAGCACGCAGAATACGCGTCAGGAAGTCGAGCGCCTGGGTGTCCGGCGCATGGTCGCTGGCTTTGACCTCGCTAACCACCTGTTGCAGCAGCGCGGTGTCGGCCGGTGTCAGGCCCTGCGGTGTGCCGTAGGTGCGGTAAACCGGGAACGCCACCAGCAGTTCACGCAGCGCATTTTTCAGTTCGGCTTCCGGCTGTGGCGCGCCTTCCGTATCAGCAATCTTCAGAGCCAGTTGTTGTAACCGGTTAAATTCACCAGCGAAGTTACGGTTCGCCATCAGCAGCTTGGCGGCACGCAGCTCCGCTTTCATGTCGACGGTTTTGCCGATGACAGCCTGATACGCTTTGCGCAGGCCGCTCAGGCGATCGCTGTCGACCAGCAGATTGGCGAGCGCAGCCATAAACTCATAACCGGTGGTGCCGGAAACCGGCCACTCGTCAGGCAACTGTTCATTGTCGCCGAGGATTTTCTCCACGGTGAGATAGCAGTCGGGACCCGCAGCCTGGCGTAACTGCTCCAGATAGCCGCGCGGATCGGCCAGACCATCCACGTGGTCAACGCGCAATCCCTGCACCGCGCCGCTGTGGACCAGTTCGAGGATCAGCTGATGTGCGGCATCAAAGACTTCCTTGTCTTCCACGCGCACGCCCACCAGACCGGTGACTTCGAAGAAGCGGCGGTAGGATAGGTCATTGGGCGCATCACGCCAGGAGATCAGTCGCCACGGCTGCTGATCATGCAGTTCGGCAATCTGTGCCGCATCACGCAGGGCGAGCACCGCCTCTTCCCGATCCTGCCATGTCTCAGGTTTAAGCGGATAGAAATTGTCGAAATAGGCCAGCGCTGGCTTGCCGGTCTGGGGATCGCGCTTCACGCTAATTTCACCCTTTGCCAGCACCGCCTCAAAGGTGTCACCGAGGAACGGCAGCGTCAGGCGGCGTGACCAGTCGATATCAAAATAACGGGCGTAGCGACTCTGTTCGCCATGTTCAATGACATCGCGCCACCAGGGGTTCTCCAGCGAGGCGGCCATATGGTTTGGCACGATGTCGAGGATCAGCCCCAGCCCGGCCGCTTTCAGTGCGGCAACCATGCGGTCAAAGCCTTCACGGCCGCCAATCGACGGCTCGATCTGGTTAACGTCGGTCACGTCATAGCCGTGGGTCGACTCCGCGGTCGCGCTGAAGATCGGCGAGGCGTAAAGATGGCTGATACCCAGCTGTTTCAGGTAGGGCACCAGCGCTGCCGCACGGTCAAAGGTCATGCCGTTGCGGAACTGGATGCGGTACGTTGAAGTAGGAATATTCATTCTGCTTCTCTCTTTTCCAGACGCACCACGATAGCGTTGGGAATCAGTTCGGTAGCGGTCTGCGGCCAGGCAAACAGGGTTTCGCCCGGCAAATCCGGGATCGGCTGCGTGCTGTCACCGACGTTCAGCGCCAGTGACAGTGTGCCCAGCGGGAAGTCCCAGCGTACTGCCAGGAAACCTTCTGCTGTTTTCACTATCTGACCGGCATCACCTCCGGCGGTCTGCAGCAGCGGCACGATATGTTCCTGGCGCAGTGCCAGCAGATGACGCGTCAGCGCCAGCCACTGCTGACCTTCCGGCGTTTCTGTGCGCTGCCAGTTGAGTTTCGACTGTTCAAAGGTGGTGACATCGTTAGGATCCGGCACCGTTTCGCCGTGACCGGCATGGCCTTCAAACTCGCGGGCGCGACCTTCACGCACCGCTTTGGCCAGATCACCGTGGAAATCGGTGAAGAACAGGAACGGCCGGGTTTCGCCATACTCTTCGCCCATAAACAGCAACGGGATATGCGGCGAGACCAGCAGCATGGCCAGTAGCACCTGCGTCCGCTCTGCGCCTGCCAGCGAGACCAGCCTTTCGCCCAGCGCACGGTTGCCCGTCTGGTCATGGTTCTGGATAAAGTCGACAAAAGCGACTGGCGGCTGGCTGCTGCTTTTCACGCCACGCGGCTCACCCGACTGCGGCGAAACTTCACCCTGATAGACAAAGCCCTCTGCCAGCGCCCGTGCTACGCGCTGTTCCGGCTGGTCGGCGAAATCCTGGTAATAGGCGTGGGTTTCACCGGTTGCCAGCACATGCACGGCGTTGTGGAAGTCATCATTCCATTCGCCGGTAAACAGCGGAGCATCCCCGTTCTCGTCGCGCGGATGCAGGAAGGTGACGTTACGGCAATCTTCGGTGGTGAGATGGACAGGGCGGTCGGTAATGGTGGCGCGGATGCGCTCAGCAATCTCAATCAGTACATGTTTTTCGCTCGGATCATCAATCTGATCGATGGCATCAAAGCGCAGTCCATCCAGATTAAACTCCTGCAGCCAGTAGAGCGGCGCTTCCACGATGTAGCGGCGCACCGCATCAACGTCATAGGCGATACCCGCGCCCCATGGCGTCTGGCGCTCTTTGTGGAAGAAATCTGGCGCGAGCAGCGGCAGATAGTTGCCCTCCGGGCCGAAGTGATTCAGCACGATATCCAGCACCACCGACAGACCGTGGCCGTGTGCCGCATCGATAAAGGCTTTAAAATCATCGGGCGACCCGTAGGCAGCATGGGGTGCATAGAGCAGCACGCCATCGTAACCCCAGCCACGATTGCCGCCAAACTGTGACACCGGTAGCACTTCAAGCATGGTGATGCCGGTTTCAGCCAGCATCGGCAGCTTGTCAATCGCCGCCCGGAAGGTGCCTTCAGGCGTAAAGGTGCCGATGTGCAGTTCATACACGACCGACTCCTGCCACGGACGGCCTTTCCAGCCTGTGTTCTGCCACTGATACCCATCAGGATCGATCACCAGCGACGGGCCGTTAACCTCTGCTTTCTGTGCGCGGGCGGCGGGATCGGGCACGGCCGTGCCATCCGCCAGCACAAAATCATATTCGGCATTTGCTGCCACACCTGCGACCTGGGTTTCAAACCAGCCATCAGCCTGCGGTGTCATTTCGATATCTTTGCCGGAGAGACGCAGCGTCACGCGTTGCTGACCGGTTGCCCAGAGGCGAAAACGCACCTCATCACTGGCAACCCGTTCAGCGCCCCAACTTTTTAAAAAAGATTTGGATTCCATTCAGTTGCCTCATTTAGTCTGGAAATACGCGATGGCGGCCACCGCGTGAAAAGGATGTCGATGACGTCAGCGTCAAAAATCATAAACCTTGCAGCGAGACCAGGGTGCCAGGTGGGCTGGCGCGTCTCTTCAGCCAGGAAACTGGACTGATATTCAGCGTGATGCGGCGGGAAGGAAGAAGTGAGACCGCTTCCACGCGGCATACAGAGAGTAATCATAGACTAAGATGTTGCAATCGCAGGGTTGCGGGGCATCTGGCAGTATTAATTTGCGTTAATTGCCGTGAATCGGACTTTGCCTGGGGAAAGGAGAAAGTGCAGACGCAGAAAACCCTGCCGGATGGCGTGGATTCGCTATAAGCTTAAACGCGACCGCGCTCAATGACCTGCGGCGCTGAATACTTCAAAAGGATGTTACGTGACGAAACGAGTTCTGTTAGCCGCGCTGCTGTTGCTGCTCGCCGCCTGTTCTAACCAGGTCGGGCACCGGCTGGACAGCAGTAATCTGCAGCATATTCATGCCGGTCAGACCACCAAAGCTCAGCTGATCGCGCTGTTTGGTCAGCCTGACAGTGAAACGCCTTACCCGGACGGACAGCGTTTGCTGAAGTGGACCTACAGCGAGGCGCGCACCCTGAACACCACCGAGGGGCAGACGCTGACCGTGCAGATGAAAAATGACAAAGTGCTGAACTATGCGCTCAGCAAGAGTTAATGCTTAGCACAGTTTAATCTGGCGGTGGCAAGAGATTGCCACCGCGCGTTATTACACGCCGTTCTGCTGTGCATCCCGGCTGTCGGGCCGCGGCTGAGCCAGCCGGGCGAAATCAGATCCTGCCGGGTGCTGGTAAATCTGCAGTTCAAAGAGTCGGGCCATCGCATAGATATACTCAAAAATCGCCGCCTGAGTATTTTCATAATCGGCCCAGAAAATCGATGAGGTGAAGCAGTAGATCTCTACCGGCAGCCCATCCGGTGACGGCTTCAGCGGCCGGACTACGATATACATCTCTTTCATAATGTCATCGCGCTGGGCCAGCCAGACAGTCAGGTATTTACGGAACACCATCAGATTGGTGATGCCGTTTTCCATAAACCAGCGGTCGCCAACGGCATTGATATCGCGCCCATCCAGCAGCTCAGTAATCGTTTCGCCTGCGAGGCGGATCTGGCTCATCGACTGCAGCATCTCCTGATTCACAAAGGTGATCGACTTCTGATCAAGATAAAAGCTGCGCATGATGCGGCGCGCGCCCGACGAGAACATCGCCTGCCAGTTGGTGTAGGTCTCGGTCAGGAAGTTCTTGGTCGGAATACGCGAAATGGTGTTATCCCAGTTGCGGATGGTGATGGTATGCAGCGCAATGTCGATCACCTCACCGCTGATGTTTCTGTCCGGCATCTCAATCCAGTCGCCCAGTTGCAGGACATCGTTAGAGGAGAGCTGAATGTTCGCCACCAGCGACAGCAGCGTATGCTGGAAGATCAGCATCAGCACCGCGGCAACCGCACCCAGCGAGGAGATGATAATCGCGGGTGACTTATTGGACATAATCGCCAGAATCATGATCGCGGCGATGATATGCACCAGGATTTTGCCGATCTGGATATAGCCCTTGATCGAGTGATTCTTGCGCTTGGATTTGCGCGTATAGGAGTTGTTAACAATCTCCAGCACTTCGTTGAAGAAGATCGACAGATAGACAAAAAACAGGATGCCGCAAATGGTCTGAATCGCGACTTTCAGATTTTCAGGCAGGCCCGGCATGAATTGCAGGAAGTTGTAGACCACAATCACCGGCACAAAATTTGACAGCTTCTGAGAGAGGCGGATGTCCTTATCGAGCGGAACGCCCTTTTTATGGCTGCTGAAAAAGACCTTTCTGATCACTTTGACGATGAAAAACTTGCAGATCAGGTGAGTGACCATCCCTGCCACGATCAGCAGCAACAGGCTGAAGCTGATCGACAGCACCCTGTTTCCCTCAATAAAACTCATCAGACTCTGAATGTAATGCATGTTAACCACGAACGAAAAAGTAAGGGGCGAATTCAACCACAGCACGGGGTCGGTTGTTAAGCGCCAAATGCGTTCAGGCAGAGCCGCTCCGTTTTTCTGCCCTGAACGGCGCGCTGGCTGTGCCTGGCGAGTGGCGAAGAGCGGCTTTCTCTGCACCTTCACTCAGATAAATCCTAAGCTGGCCGATAACCACTCTAACTTCTCTGATATGAGCCTGCGGACATGCTTAAAAATCTTAAAATAACCCACGGTATTCTGGCGGTGCTTGCCGTCTTTATTACGTTACTGACCCTGACCGGATTTCTGTTCTACAACGGCGTTTCAAAAGCCGATAAAAATTTTGTGGCCGCCGGGCAACTGACGCTGCAGCAGCAGCATCTGAGCGATGCCGTAAAAACCCTGATTAAAACCCGCGTCACGATCAACCGTGTGGCGATCCGTTTCCTGAAAAACCAGCAGGATCCTAAATCCATGGCGGCCATCGCCACACTGCTGGAGCAGGCGGGGCAGTCAGCGGACAGAGCCGATGCTGATTTCAAAGCGTGGCAGGCGATGCCGCGCAAAGAGGGGCAGGGCGAAGCCCAGTCGACGCAATTTCAGACCGCTTATCAGCAGATGCGCGACACGATGCTGGCCTCCATTACCTTTCTGAAACAGGGCAACTACGCGGCCTACGGCAACCTTGAAGCGCAAGCGGCACAGGACCAGCTTGACAGTGCTTATGAAGCCTGGCGTGCGGTGAATATGCAACTGATGAACGATACTTCTGAACATAACCAGCGCAGCCTGACGGATGCGCTCTGGGCGCTGCTGACTATCGGCCTGATTACCGGCGTGATTGGCGTGGCGGTCTGGATGGGACTGCAGAAGCTGCTGATTAGCCCGCTGGCCCGACTGACCGGCCATATGCGTGCCATCTCGGCAGGCGATTTAACCTCCGATATTCAGCACGAAGGCCGCAACGAGATGGGCCTGCTGATTCAGGAACTGCAGCAGATGCGCGATGCGCTGGTGGTGACCATTACCTCAGTGGATGATGCGACGCGCTCTATCTTTACGGGTGCCGCGGAAATTTCCGCTGGCAGTACCGATCTCTCCTCCCGTACCGAGCAGCAGGCTGCCGCGCTGGAGCAGACCGCCGCCAGTATGGAGCAGCTCACCTCGACGGTGAAACTTAACGCAGACAATGCGCAGCAGGCGACTACGGTGTCGAAAGAGGCGTCCGCCACAGCACAAAAGGGCGGCGAAACCGTTGCCCGGGTTATCGCCAACATGGATCAGATCAGCGAAAGCTCGAATCAGATCGCCGGTATTATCGCCATTATTGACAGCATCGCCTTCCAGACCAATATTCTGGCACTGAACGCCGCGGTTGAAGCTGCGCGTGCCGGTGAGCAGGGGCGAGGATTTGCGGTAGTCGCGGGTGAAGTGCGCTCGCTGGCCGGACGCAGCGCCAGCGCCGCGCAGGAGATCCGTGGTCTGATCGACCGCTCAGCCGAGCGCATTAAAACCGGTGCCGATCATGCTTCTCAGGCGGGCATCGCCATGGAGAGCATCGTGAAGTCGGTGAGCCGGGTGACGCAGCTGATCGAAGAGATCGCCGCATCCTCGACAGAACAGACTCGTGGCATTGAGCAGGTCTGCATTGCGGTTTCTGAGATGGATGGCGTGACGCAGCAGAACGCCGCGCTGGTGGAGGAGTCGGCCAGTGCCGCCGCCTCACTGGAAGAGCAGGCGAGCTATCTGCGTAAAACGGTATCGGTATTCAAAACCGGCAGCCTGCACGCCACGTTCTCCGCTGCACCGGTCGCGAAGGCGATGGGCGTGCCAAAACGTCAGCCTGCCGTCGTGACAGACAATGAGAACTGGCAGACCTTCTGATAACGGAACGTCTGACAGATCACTGCGCACGCGACAGTGCTACGATTTCCGGCATAAAAAAACCGCCCCAGGGGGCGGTTTTTTATTCACTCAACGCATCAGGCTGGAACGGATTGTGCCTTCTGGCTGCGTGACCAGACGCGGTGCGCCTTCATCGCCTGAGTAAAATCAGACATCAGTGCGCTCTCCGCCGAGTCGCCCTGCACAATGCCTTCTTCCTGATCGGCATCTTCCAGACCGAACTGCGCTTTAAATCGACGCGCGTCGCCCACCAGACCAATCACCTTGAGGTGCTTGTAGGCTTCCAGCAGGAAGTAGCGGGCATCGCCGCTTAACAGCAGGGCATCGATATTGCCATTCGGCACCATCACCGCATCAAAGGTCAGCGAAGGCAGACCGGCGAAAGTCGCATCGACCGGCAGTACCGAACCATCGTCGGCACGCACCTGGCCCATATGCGGCGCCAGCAGTTTGGCGTGCACGCCTTCCGCTTTCAATGCCTGCAGAATCGCCAGCACATCCGCCGCTTTCACACCATCGCTCAGCAGCAGCGCGACCTGACGGCCTTTGATCTCACCATCAGGAATCGCATAGAGGCTCAGGCTGTCATCTTTCGTCAAGCCGTTCACCGCAGCAGGTGGCTGGATGTTGAGCTGCTCATCGGTCAGCGCGATGCCCAGATTATCCGCCACACCCTGCGCCAGCTTAATATCGATGCGTGCGAGATGATCCACCACGCGCTCACGGATATAGGCGCGACCCACTTTACTCAGTTCAAACGAGTAGGCACCAATGATGTGCTGTTGCTCAACCTCAGTCTGGCTGTTCCAGAACAGACGCGGCTGGGAATAATATTCACCAAATAACGGGCTGCGCTCGCGCACTTTGTGGCCCTCAACCCGCTCCTGATAACTCTCGAAGCCGCCGCCTTTTGCAGCCGGTGGGGTTTCGCGTGGCCAGTTGTCGTTGATTGAGTTTGGCTCGTAGTTTGCCGGATTGGTGTCGATATCCTGACGATGCATGCCCTGACGCTGGAAGTTATGGTACGGGCAGGTCGGACGGTTGATCGGGATCTCATGGAAGTTCGGTCCACCCAGACGACTGATCTGCGTGTCGGTATAGGAGAACAGACGGCCCTGCAGCAGCGGATCGTTGGAGAAATCCAGACCTGGCACGATATGGCCTGGGTGAAACGCCACCTGCTCGGTTTCGGCAAAAAAGTTGTCCGGATTACGGTTCAGCACCATCTTGCCGACAATTTCCACCGGCACCAGCGCTTCCGGGATCAGCTTGGTGGCATCCAGAATATCGAAGTCGAATTTGAACTCATCCTCTTCCGGGATCAGCTGCAGACCCAGTTCATATTCCGGGAAATCACCGGCTTCAATCGCTTCCCACAGATCGCGGCGATGGAAATCGGGATCGCGGCCGGTCAGTTTCTGCGATTCATCCCACAGCAGCGAGGCTTTACCGGCCACCGGCTTCCAGTGGAAACGGACAAAGGTCGCTTTGCCTTCGGCGTTGATCAGGCGGAAGGTGTGAATACCAAAGCCTTCCATGGTGCGATAGCTGCGCGGAATACCACGGTCAGACATCGCCCAGATGACGTTGTGCATGGTTTCCGGCTGCAGAGAGACGTAATCCCAGAAGGTGTCATGGGCACTCTGACCCTGCGGGATTTCATTGTGCGGCTCTGGCTTAACGGCGTGCACAAAATCAGGGAATTTATGCGCATCCTGAATGAAGAACACCGGCGTGTTGTTACCGACCAGGTCAAAGACACCCTCTTCGGTGTAGAACTTGGCGGCGAAACCGCGAATATCACGCACGGTATCCGCAGAGCCCGCTCCGCCCTGAACCGTTGAGAAACGCACGAACACCGGCGTGGTCTGCTCGGGGTCACTAAGGAACTGCGCTTTGGTCAGATCTGTCAGTGAGCGGTAAGGCTGGAAATAGCCATGTGCGGCAGAGCCACGGGCATGCACGATACGCTCAGGGATACGCTCATGGTCAAAATGCGTGATCTTCTCACGCATAATGAAGTCTTCCAGCAGCGTCGGACCCCGCGAACCGGCGCGCAGTGAGTTCTGATCGTTTGCGATGCGTGTGCCCTGGTTGGTGGTGAGGGCGCGATCGGTGCCGTTTTTGCGGCTGGCTTCAAGCTGGTCAAGTTTAGCGTTGTGCGTCTGTGGCGCTTTCAGGCTGCCCGGAGCGGTAGGCTGCTTGCCTGGCGGGGTCGGTTCGGCTGGGGGCTGATGCGAACCATCTTTTGGTGCAAGCGATCCCAGGCCCGGCTCTGATGATTCCGGACCGGTGGTGGGCGCGCGTTCGCTCAGGGGTTTCTTCTCTGTTTCTTTCGACATGAATCCATGCTCCAGCTGTTATTTTACTTTCGACGACACTAAATATAGAACAACCTGAACAATACTGAGGGTAAACCGGCCATTTAACCGCAGTGACTGCGCCTTTTCCGTCCAGCAGAAAAATCAGACTTACGTCTTAATTCCCGTTATCGCTTCGCTTATTCACGCCTTGCGCCGTCTGGCTTAGCGCCGTGTCAGCCCGCACCCGCTATGCTGGAAACCTGCTTTACTACCCCATCAGATTCGCCCGTCGCCTGACAGTGTGATGTTCCAGGAGAGGGCGGTAATCAATAAATAAAATTAATGCTGTAATGTGACATTTTGGGTTGAATTGTGAAATGTTATATCATAACATTTTAGTTTGTAACGTTGACTGAGGATCAGGCTTTGACGAATTACGCAGGCAAATGGATTGGGGTTATGGGCGCGCTGCTAATCAGCCAGCAGACACTGGCACATGGCACGCATACACATGGCAAACCGCTGTCAGCGATGGAGCAGCAAGCAGCAAAAGGGGTCTTTGCTGATAGCGATGTGAAAGACCGTCTGCTTTCTGACTGGGACGGGCTGTGGCAGTCGGTCTATCCGCTGCTTCAAAGCGGTGAGCTGGACCCTGTCTGGCAGAAGAAAGCGCAGCAGGATCACCGTAAAACGGCAGAGGAAGTTAAAGCTTATTATCGTAAAGGCTACGCCACCGACGTCGATACCATCGGTATCGAAAATGGGGTGATGGAGTTTCACGTCGGCGATCGGGTCAGCGCCTGTCACTACCGCTACGCGGGCCACAAAATCCTGACTTACAATTCAGGCAAAAAAGGGGTGCGCTATCTGTTTGAGTGCCAGGACGCCAGCAGCAAAGCGCCTAAATATGTGCAGTTCAGCGACCATACTATCGGGCCGCGCAAGTCCGCCCATTTCCATATATTTATGGGTAACGACTCTCAGCAGGCCCTGCTGGCTGAGATGGACAACTGGCCAACCTATTACCCGTACCAGATGACAAACCCCCAGGTGGTAGATGAGATGCTGCATCACTGAGTGCCGGGCCGGGATCGGATGAGCCGCGAGTCAGCGTGGGGTTTTTAATTTTTATCAGACTCAGCTTTCATCCAGACTCACTCACTCCGTTCACCCGTTTCATCCCACCCAGGCCGGGCGGCGTGAGGCGGGGATGCCGCGCACCACACGCTGATATGACTCCTCAACCAGCTGTTGAATCAGACCCGGCGAAAGGTTGTCACCGGGATAGACCGTGATCCAGTGACGTTTATTCATATGATAACCGGCGGTGATCGAGGGATAGATCACCCGGTGCAACTCCGCCTGCTGCGGTTCGCACTTCAGGGTGATAATCGGCACGCCCCGCAGTTCAGTCAGCAGCAAAAACACTTTTCCACACACTTTATAGACCTGATGTTCCGGCCCGAATGGATAGCTGCATTCAGCGGCGGGCAGCCGTTCAGCCGCTTCAATGGCGATGCGCTGGATTTCATGGCCCTGCATAGTGAGTCTCCCTGTAATTATTCAGCCTGAGTCTGCGGCCCGCGACTGGCTGGTCGGCAGGGGCCTGTTACACTTCTGATAAGCATAAATCAGGAGCAGACATGAAATTAGGCTTTGCATGTAAGTATCTCAATAGCGACGGCAAACAGTTTTTCCCGTTTCGTGCCACCACCCGTAAACGATTTCTGAGTTTACCGCAGGCTGAACGTCATCAGCTGGTTCATGAGATTACCGTTACTAACCTTAATAATCTCTACCTGACGCTTGAGCATCTGGCTACGTTACCAGAACCACTCAGGATGATGCGTATCGGCAGCGATCTGCTGCCACTCTACACCGTGCCCGAAGCGACCCCGCTGTTTGCGGAGTTCCTGCCTGAGCTCTATCCGCTCTTTGCCCGCTGTGGTGAACTGGCGCGGGCGCATCAGATCCGGCTCTCCTTCCATCCGGGACAATATACGGTACTGGCTTCCGATAATCCCGATGTGGTGGTGCGCGCGCTGGAGGATGTGGAGTATCACACGCTCTGCGCCTGTCTGATGGGTTACGGCAAGACCTTCCAGGATTTCAAAATCAATATTCATATGAACGGTAAGGCGGGATTCGACGGCTTTAAACGATCATTTAATCAGCTCAGCCCGGAAGCACGGCGGATGCTGACGGTGGAGAATGATGAGATATCCTGCTCGCTGGATGATGTGCTGCAGGCGGCACCGCTCTGTCCGGTGGTGCTGGATATCCACCATCACTGGGTCAAAGAGAGTGAGTTTATTCAGCCGGATGATGCGCGTGTCGCCAGGGTTATTGAGTCGTGGCGCGGCGTGCGGCCTGTGCTGCACTATTCAATTTCGCAGGAAGGAATTATTCCGCAGGAGGGCTGGCCCGATCAGCAGCAGCTGGGCGTGAGCAAAAGCAAACTGCGGGCGCACTCCGACTACTTCTTTAATCCGACGCTAAATGCGTGGGCGCTGTCTTTCCAGGATTTCGACATCATGTGCGAAGTGAAAATGAAGAATCTGGCGCGGGAGTCGCTCTATCAGTGGGGGTTAACGCAGAAACTGATAGGGAATCCCCTGGCCGAAGAGACCAGGGAATCGGCGAACGTTAAATAATGGCCACGCCGCCCGTGACGGCGATGGTTGCCCCGGAAATGTAACTGGCTTCGTCACTGGCCAGCATCACGTAGGTGGGTGCCAGCTCAGCAGGCTGACCGGCACGCTGCAGCGGCACTTCACTGCCAAAGTTCTTCACCTGTTCAACCGGCATGGTCGAAGGGATCAGCGGTGTCCAGATAGGACCGGGAGCGACCGCATTGGCACGGATGCCTTTCTCCGCCAGCAGGGCGGCCAGGCCCCCTGAGAAGTTAATGATGGCGGCCTTGGTCGCGGAGTAAGCAAGCAGCTTCGGTTTCGGCTGGTCAGCATTGATCGAGGCGGTATTAATGATCGAACCGCCCGCTGGCATATGTTTCGTGGCCGCTTTAGTGATGTAAAACATCGCATAAAGGTTAGTCTTCATGGTGCGATCAAACTCATCGTCGCTGATTTCATCCAGCGACTCGCGGGTCATCTGATACGCCGCGTTATTGACCACAATGTTAATCTCACCAAAGGCTTCGACGGCTTTATCGACCAATACGTTGCAGTGTGACGCATCGGTGATGTCGCCAGGCACCAGCACCGCTTTCTGCCCCGCGGCCTCGACCAGCCGGGCGGTATCCTGCGCATCCTCATGCTCATCAAGATAAGAGATCAGCACATCGGCACCTTCCCGGGCAAAGGCAATGGCGACGGCCCGGCCAATGCCAGAATCCCCGCCGGTAATAATCGCTTTTTTACCCGCCAGACGGCCTGAACCCTGATAGCTCTCTTCACCATGATCGGGCTGCGGCTGCATCGCGGCAGTGCTGCCAGGCCACGACTGCTGCTGCTCTGCAAAAGGGGGTTGTGGACGCTGAGTGGATGACATGACTTTTCCTCCGTAAAAATGGGACAACCCTGTCAGGACATCAGATCCTGACAGGTGAGGGATTAAGGTTTTGGTGGTGTGACGCCGTCGATCTGTTCTGACTGCGCACCGGACCCGGGACGGGCATTGCCCAGCACCGGCTCATCGCCCAGAATGTCGGGCTGCTGTTTCGCGCTGAACTGACCATGACCATCGTAAGCCGGACCACTGCTCCAGCGACCTTCCGGCAGCGGTTTATCCAGCGAGGTATTCAGACAGTAGTAAGAGTGTTCCTGCGCCTCATGTTCCTGCGGGAAGCTGTTCGGGATCGGCAGCGACGCGTTCAGTCCGCCCATCTCTTCGATCACCGCCAGCCACTGCTGCTGGTGCATGGTGTCACGGGCGATCAGGAAGGAGAGGAAATCCTTCATGCCTTTGTCTTCGGTCATGTTGTAGAGGCGGGTAGCCAGCACACGGCCCGTGGCTTCTGCGGTGACGTTAGCCAGCATATCAGCGGCCACGTTGCCGGATGCGTAGATGTGACTCATGTCGAAAGGCATGCCGTTGGCGTTCACCGGCATCGCAGCCAGACCGGAAGAGAGGATATGGCGTGGGTTCATGCCGCCCAGAATGGCATTGACCACCGGATCTTTCGCTGACGCTTCCTGGTAAGAGAGCGGTGCACCTTCCAGGTTCAGCGCCACGGCGTAGCCCAGCATTTCGATATGGCTCAGCTCTTCGGTGGCGGTGGAGATCAGCAGATCCCGAATCCGCACATCACCCCGCGCGCCCATCGCCTGGAAAAAGTATTGCATCGCTACACGAATCTCACCTTCGACGCCGCCGATGGCCTGCTGTAACAGCATGGCAAATTCTGGATCGGGCTTCTCTACACGAACCGGGAATTGAAGTTTTGATGAATGATGAAACATAGTTATTTTCCTCGTCTGTGTTTGCAGTAGATGCAGGAAAAGTCTGGACACAGATATCGGATAAATAAAGCGAAACGAGAGAAATTAACCGGAATTTTCGGCGAAATAAGCGGCAAAAGAGGTGATTTCCGGAGCTATATCTGGCCCGACAGAACAGGCAATATTAGCGATAAGAAAGGGACGTGTGGCGCAGTGCAGGGAAAACAAAAAAGCCCCTCAAAAGGGGCTGATTCCGGACGGGAAAAGCATCCATGCTCAATCGCGTTCCCACTTAACAATTTAGCTTTCGCTGGTGGCCGAAGCACGCTGCAGAACATGTTCCAGAGCCTGACGGTAAATATCCTGCTTAACCACGTCACGCTCGCTCTCCAGGCGATTAATCAGGCCCAGCACGACATCTTTTTGTGAGACATGAGCTTTCGAACGGGCGAGTTCAGCATGAACGGCGGCGACCACCTGTTGTTCAGTGGTCAGCGCCGCGCCAGAGTTCATGAAGTAATCAGAAATCTGAGACTCTGTATTCATCGTTGTTTGCATGTCAGGCCTCATAAGAAAGGGGGGAGAATACGTCGATTCAGATCCGGTTGCCGGATGACGCAAAAAAAATGCATCTGAAGGTGGAAATCCACAACACCTTCAGATGCGGTGCAAAGCACCCTCGTTACAAGTGATTTAACATCACGGGATAAAGTTATACAAGAATTGAAAACTTGTACAACGAAATTTGACAAAATTACACTGGTCGGTGATGTATGTCAGATGCATGTTTAAATCGGAGAAATGATTTTTATTATTAACCTATAAAATACAGAGTGTTGCTTGTATTTTTCGGGCCGGGAGGGTTTTCAGGGGAAAAGGTGTGAAGAGTAGAAAATGTCACCTTATGGCGTTAAAGCGGGGTTTTTCCGCAGATCGCAGAAAAAGCTGTACAGGTTTTAGCGCAGGAAAAAGGCACAACGCATCGATACTGCTGCAATCCTGGCCGTCTGACCAGCCACGCCGCATAATTCACTTCCCACGCCTGATGCAGAAGGCTAAGGTTGAGCCCTTATTCATCACAAGGAAATGATCATGGTTCACGACTATTTCGCGATTCCGCCTGCGGGCGTAACTCAGGAACAACATAAACGTGCAGTGGCTGTGGCAGCGGCTCTGTCAGTGGCAAAGGAGTCGGTCAGCGCCTCCACATCGGCAACCGGCTCAAAAACCTCCTGGGATCTGCAGGCCGTGGCGAATGAAATTGGTAATCTGGCCGATGCAATTCAGGATGCGCTGGAGAGTGACAGTCAGGCTTAATCACTGACCGGTTTTGCCTGAGGCAGTTGCCGGGGCAGGTCAGGTCAGAGGGGTGGCAGCGTTCGTGAGCCGGACATGTCCGGCAATCGGACGCTGCCAGAAACCGCTTATTCCACTGCAGGCGGCTCATATTTAATATATTCACGCAGGGCATCATGGATGGCCTGATTATTGCCTTCCTCCAGACCGCGCTCGGCATATTCTTTCGCCAGCGCCGCCAGCACATCGTCAAACTTCCCTTTGTAATTAAGATTATTCAGTGCTATTTGCTGACCAAGTATCGCTTTTAATACCGTGGTCTCAACCCTTAACTGCGCGACTGCCTCTTCCAGATGTTTGATTCGATCGTCGTCTGCCATAACCCCTCCATGCTTAAAAAAGCAGAATAACCAGCCCGCTCGTAATATTCAAACCTCCGCCAGTGTCCAGAGAGGCGTTGTCAGATTTTCCTTAAGTCAGAATAATCAGCGGCTGAATTTATAAGATGCGTTACTGTAAGAAAAAAACGCTGATATTCCCGCAGTGCGGCGAAAGTAACCCGTTTCTGCTTACTCTGACGGCAATGCGAAAAAACGCTTAAAAAAAAGTGCATTACCATCAACCCCTTCGCTTAAAAATCTTTTCTGTCACTTGATTAAAAGGGGGATTAGCTATTACTGTATTTATATACAGTAGTTTGAGAAGGGAGTGACATTATGGAATTCATTAAACCTGCGGACATTCGCGCCGTTATGCCTTTACCGCTTTATATCGAACGTGTGCCGTGTGGATTTCCTTCTCCGGCGCAGGATTATGTCGAGCAACGTATCGATCTCAATGCGCTTATGGTTCAGCACCCCAGCGCCACCTATTTTGTCCGGGTTAGCGGCGAGTCGATGATTGAGGCGGGCATTAACGATGGAGACATGCTGGTGGTCGACAGCTCCCTCACCGCCTCACACGGCGATATCGTGGTCGCCGCCGTTGAAGGCGAATTCACCGTTAAACGTCTCCAGCTTCATCCCTGCCTGCAACTGATGCCGATGAACACGAAATTTAAACCGATTGCTATCCAGACTGAAGATGCGCTGGAGGTGTTTGGCGTGGTGACCTTTGTGATTAAAGCGACCCACTGACCATGTTCGCGCTGGTTGATGTGAACTGCTTTTACGCATCGTGTGAGACCGTTTTCCGGCCTGATCTTAAAGGTAAACCGGTGGTGGTGCTGTCGAATAACGACGGCTGCGTGATTGCACGCAGTGCCGAGGCAAAGAAAGCCGGCGTCAAAATGGGCGCGCCCTATTTTAAAATGCGTGAAGAGCTGACGCGTCACGCGGTGCACGTCTTCAGCTCCAATTACGTGCTCTACGCCGATATGAGCCTTCGGGTGATGACCCTACTGGAAGAGATGGCGCCATCGGTGGAGATTTACTCGATCGACGAGGCTTTTATGGATCTCACCGGTGTGCAGAACTGTATGGCGCTGGAAACCTTTGGTCGCCAGGTCAGAGAACGGATTCGCAAAGAGACCCATCTGACCGTGGGCGTCGGCATTGCCCAGACTAAAACGCTGGCCAAACTGGCGAATTTTGCGGCCAAGAAGTGGAGCAAAACCGGCGGCATTGTCGATCTGTCGGCCCCCGAACGTCAAAGAAAGCTGCTGGCGCTGATTGATGTGGCTGACGTCTGGGGCGTCGGTCACCGGATCGGCAAACGACTCAACGCCATGGGCATCATGACGGCGAAAGATCTGGCCGATCAAAGCACCGAGTCCATTCGTAAACAGTTCAGCGTGGTGCTGGAGCGCACCGTCAGAGAATTGCGCGGTGAGTCCTGCCTGGAGCTGGAGTCGGTGACGCCGGTAAAACAGCAAATCATGTGTTCTCGTTCGTTTGGCAGCCGTATCTCCGACTACGATCAGATGCGCGAAGCCGTCTGCGCCTATGCCGAGCGCGCGGCAGAAAAGCTGCGTCGTGAGAATCAATATTGTCGCCAGATAGGGGTGTTTGTGCGTACCAGCCCGCATGCGGCTGACGAACCCTTTTACGGTAATCAGTCTACCGGTCAGTTGCTGATCCCGACGCAGGACACCCGCGACATTATCAGCGTCGCGATGGCGTGTCTGGATAACATCTGGATTGAGGGACATCGCTACATGAAGGCGGGCATCGTGCTGGGGGATTTTTTCAGTCAGGGTGTAGCTCAGCTTGATCTGTTTGATGAACATCAGCCACGCCGCAATAGTGAAGAGCTGATGAAGCTGATCGACACAGTCAACAAACTCGGCAGCGGAAATCTCTGGTTTGCGGGGCAGGGGATTAACAAAGCCTGGTCAATGAAGCGTGAGATGCTGTCGCCTGCCTATACCACCCGGATAACCGATCTGCCTGTGGTTGCGCTTAAGTGAGCGCTGATCCGATGTTCCTCTGCTGCTGAAGCCACGGTCTCTGCTAAAAGCTTTTTTTATCACGCGATAAAAGAGGCGGGAGGTTATGCTTTACCTGTCCCGATGAGCAGTTTTTCATCGGGTATTTTAAGTAAATTACCAGGTAAATATAATGGATTTCAGGCAGTTTGAAGCCAGAGTGATGTTCTGGCCCGCAATACATTTCACAGCAGTCATAAAATCCCGGCATCACGACGAATATGAGATTTATGCGATCGACGATAACAGCAATATAAAAACCCGGCTTTTTTTATGTTTTGCTGACAATGAAAACCACGCCAGCCTGCTTATTAAGCAATTTACGTTATGGCTGATAAAAACAAACGCGCTGAAGCGCAGTCAGCAACGGGAAAAAGGCCGCACAGAGACAACATCCTTATCTGAATGAACCGCGTCCGACTTGCACCGCAGACCAGACTGCGGCTGGTCAGACAGTGGCTAATCATATTAATGCGTCCGGGAAATAACGGGCCGTCTGCTCGTGACGGGCAACGGACGGCCTATCTTGTTCCCCCGCCTGGGATAGAATCGCCATTGATTTTGATAGCGACACACCTCCCCAGGCCGGTAATAATGACCACGACAGCCACAACGCATAAAAACAAAGAGCGGGGACGCCCCAGAGAGTTCGATATTGAACAGGCTTTGGGTCGTGCGATTTTCGGCTAACAGACTTCTCCGGCTCACGCTTCCAGACAGAAAAACTCCGCACTCGCCTTTCCCCTCATCTGATTATGTGCCAGGCTTCCACGCTTTAATCTATAGCGTGGAAAATTAAGGCCTGTTTCGTGAAAACTTCAATCTTACTGACACTCGTAGCAGCGATTAGCTGTTCTGTTTTTGCCGCCCGTGGTGGGTTTGAAACCCAGACAGCGAAACATCCACAGGCACAACGGGTGACTGAAAGCGGTGAGCCGCTGACGCGCTGATTGTGACGGCAGGGTGGGGAGAAGGCGAGCATTGCCGGTTAACGGCCAGATGGCAGATTGACGAGCGCAGGGTAATCGCACTCATCAATCTGCCTGGAAGCCGTTTCAGGCCGACACAGGAGCCAAATACAGAGCGTTACAGTTCACGTTCTGGTCGGCATAACTGATTTGCACTCACACCTGTCCCGGTGTCTCTTGCTGAGAGGCCGCGCGCGGCACCCTAAAAATAAACAGCAATGGCCCGCACATAACTAACGATAATCTTTAAGGAAAACCGGTGCCTGTCCGGTCTCGACCAGCCAGTTCAGTTCGGCGCGATCACGGGTTGTGGGATTAATGAAACTTTTTAGCCAGTTTCGCGCGTCAGCAAACTGCTCTACCCGATCGTCGCTGCGCTCATTCTCAGCCATTTCGCCCAGTTGACGAATTAATGACACCAGGGTGATTTCCTGCTCTTCAAACGCCAGATTAATTGCTGCTTCACCAAGAATCATATGACCGGTTGTTTTATCGTGATAAACCATCTGTACCCTCCTGATTAAATAGCGATATAAATATTCTAGTTAAAGGCGCGCCGGACTAAAAGGTCGGAAATCCCGGCTGAAGGCGGTGAAGATGACCAAAAATAAACTGAACCTTTAAACGAAGCCATAACCTCCTGATAGTACATAACAAAAGCAGGGCGCATTTGTTCGTCAGAAAATTACTGAGCTGTTATGCTGGTCATATAACAGGAGCGTTGCCTGAAATTCAGATAAGCGAAACGTCTGGGTGCTTCATATTTTGCAATACTTCCGGCGCAATGTCTGACCGTACATAGCAATATTATTGCCACGACGCACCGGATATTTCTGATTTAAAAGAGACCGGGAATAGATATCTTTTTGTCCCAGACAGCGCATTGATTACAGGAAAAAATAAAGCCGCCCGTGGGCGGCTTTATTCATCGGACAACAGCGATCTGTTTATTTCTTCGGTACTTCAGAAACCGCTTTAACGTCCGCTTTATTAATCTGCTGCTTCACGCCATTTGCATCGGTATAAGCCAGCAGGCCGGCATCCGATTCAGAAGGCTTGCCATCACTAATAATGGTGCGTCCATCGTTAGTCTGAATCGCATAACTGGTACGGGTGCAGCCGGTTAATACGGTCATACCAATCAATGCGGCGAGAGGTAAAATCAGCGCTTTTTTCATCTTATTCACCTTATATTAGTTGTCGAGTTCACTCATATTACTGATCTCATTACGATTGATCTGCTCAGTTTTTCCTGTCTGAGCATTACGGTACGAAACCAGACCAGTATCTGAATCAATCTGAGGTTTGCCATCAGTCACAATCGTGCGGCCATCAGTGGTCTTAATCGACTGATTCGAGGCACAACCTGCCAGCGTACCTAAAGAGAGAGCCAACAACGCGATGGCTGACAGGGATTTCATTTTCATTTTTTCTGCTCCATGAAGTATATCCGAACGTTTACAGCATAGACGGCTTTATCAGGTTTGCTGGCCCTGTCGCGTCTCGCTGCCTGTTTTTTAAACAAAACCGGAGTGTGTGGTGCTGATTAGGGGGCATGACGGCGTGAAATAGCATTTATTGCAAATGTACACAGCCGTTCAGTGCCTTTACAGCAGAGGATGGGCTGTATCGAAATAAGATCGATGCTAATGCGGGAAATAAGCACGGTAGCCAGAGCGGATATTTCCGTAAAAGCCAGAATAGCACTACGGAAATAGTCAGCATCGGGGTGAATGTCTGGCGGGATTCACAGGTCCGATACCCTGAAGGCTATCGGACCTGTGGAGAAGGAGATCAGAGAACGGAGTCTTCGCCCGCTTTGGCGGCCGCTTTTTCTGCTTTCATGGCGCTGACCGGGTCCGATGCGCTCAGCCAGCGGTCAAACTTCTGGTAGGTGTCGATAAAGGTTTTAAAGTAGCTGCTGGCGATGGTGGCATTCTCTTTGTGATTCATAAAGGCCACGGCCAGCTTAAATGCATCTTCGTTATCAAATTTCATGTTTGTCTTCCTCGCTTAAGAATCTATAGAGCGTAGCCTGAGAACGCGGCCTGCGCATTCAGACAACCGCCTGAAAAGGCGCAATAATTCAGCCTGCCTGACAGCATCTACCAGATTGGCGCGGATTCCCACTTACTTCGCGCTAAATCCTTCTTATAATGCCAGCTTCACTCGTGAAGGAGACCCGCTTATGTTGAAAGGATTATCCATTGCCGCGGTGCTGCTGCTCTCGGGCTGTAGCCTGATGCATAAACAGCCACCGTCGCCGCAGACCCTGCACTATCGCTGCGGAACGCTGCCGCTGACCGTAACGCTGGACGAGGCGAAGGAGCAGGTGAGCTTCATTATGGACGGCAAGCCCCTGACGCTGAAGCAGACCGTATCTGCCTCCGGCGCGCGCTACAGCGATGACACTTATGTTTTCTGGTCCAAAGGTAACGGCGCATTTATCGAACGTAACGATAAGATTGTCGTGAATGATTGTGAGCTGCAACCTGCCAACTGACTTTATCTCTGAATAGGCGAGCATTAATGAGCGACAGCGAAACGCTACACACCATTGCCCATCTGCGGCGTGAATATACCCGCGGCGGATTGCGTCGTAAGGATCTGCCGGACAATCCGATTGCGCTGTTTGAACAGTGGCTGAGCCAGGCCTGTGAGGCAAAACTGCCCGATCCTACCGCCATGACCGTGGCCACCGTGGATGAGCAGGGCCAGCCATGGCAGCGTATCGTGCTGCTGAAACACTTTGATGCGCAGGGCATGGTCTTTTACACCAACCTCGGCAGCCGCAAGGCGTTGCAGTTGGCGCACAATCCGCGCATTTGCCTGCACTTCCCATGGCATTTTCTGGAGCGTCAGGTGATGGTGCTGGGCGAAGTGGAAAAACTGTCGCCGCTGGAGGTGCTGAAATATTTCCACAGCCGTCCGCGCGATAGTCAGATTGGTGCGTGGGTGTCGAAGCAGTCGAGCCGGATTTCGGCACGCGGCATTCTGGAAGGGAAGTTCCTTGAACTTAAGCAGAAGTTCCAGCAGGGCGAGGTGCCTCTGCCCAGCTTCTGGGGGGGTTATCGGGTGAAATTTCACACGGTGGAGTTCTGGCAGGGAGGCGAACATCGTCTTCACGATCGTTTCATCTACCAGCGCGATCACGACGGCTGGAAAATCGACCGTCTGGCACCCTGAATCTGCGCGATTTACCCCTATCAGCGCTGGCACAGAAGGCGTCAGCGCTTTATGCTATAGCCCTGTTTTTTTTCGATTCCGCAACTCAGCGGAAAGCTGTGTACCAGCATAGGTGCAGTCTGATCAATTTGGAGTCAGTAATGACCAGCAGTAACCTGATACAACAATTGCAGGAGAGGGGCCTTATCGCCCAGGTGACGGATGAAAACGCGTTAACAGAGAAACTGGCGCAGGGGCCAATTTCGCTCTATTGCGGATTCGACCCCACTGCTGACAGCTTGCATTTGGGCCATCTGGTACCGCTGCTCTGCCTGAAGCGTTTTCAGGATGCCGGCCACAAGCCGGTGGCACTGGTCGGCGGTGCAACCGGTCTGATTGGCGACCCGAGCTTTAAAGCCGCAGAGCGTAAACTTAATACCAGCGAAACCGTCAACGAATGGGTTGAAAAGATCCGCCAGCAGGTGGCGCCATTCCTCGACTTCGATTGCGGCAGTAATAGCGCCATCGCCGCCAATAACTACGACTGGTTTGGCGGCATGAACGTGCTGACCTTCCTGCGTGATATCGGCAAGCACTTCTCTGTGAATCAGATGATCAACAAAGAAGCGGTGAAGCAGCGTCTGAACCGTGACGATCAGGGCATCTCCTATACCGAGTTCTCCTACAATCTGCTGCAGGGTTACGACTTCGCCTGCCTGAACGAACTGCACGGCGTATCGCTGCAGATTGGTGGCTCCGATCAGTGGGGTAACATCACCTCCGGTATCGATCTGACCCGTCGTCTGCATCAGAAACAGGTCTTTGGCCTGACCGTTCCGCTGATCACCAAGTCGGATGGCACCAAATTCGGTAAAACCGAAGGCGGCGCAGTCTGGCTGGATGCGAAGAAAACCAGCCCATATAAGTTCTATCAGTTCTGGATCAACACTGCGGATGCTGACGTCTATCGCTTCCTGAAGTTCTTCACCTTCCTGAGCATTGAAGAGATCAACGTGCTGGAAGAAGAGGACAAAAACAGCGGCACCGCGCCACGCGCGCAGTATGTGCTGGCTGAGCAGGTGACACGTCTGGTGCATGGCGAAGCGGGCCTGACAGCGGCGAAACGCATCACCGCCAGCCTTTTCTCTGGCTCTGTGAGCGAAATGACCGAAGCTGACTTTGAGCAGCTGGCGCAGGATGGTATGCCAACCATCGTGCTGAGCGCTGACGACGATCTGCAGCAGGCGCTGGTGAAAGCGGAGCTGGTGCCGTCGCGCGGCCAGGCACGCACCATGATCGGGTCCAATGCCGTTTCTCTGAACGGTGAAAAGCAGTCTGATGCGGAATACCGCTTCAGCGACAGCGACAAACTGTTTAACCGCTATACGCTGTTGCGTCGCGGCAAAAAACATTACTGCCTGATTAACTGGCAGTAAGCTTTCAGGGCCGGTTTCCGGCCTTTTTTTATGGCAAGGCTGGACAGGGCAAACAAGTGAAAAATATCTTAGCAATTCAGTCGCACGTTGTTTTTGGTCACGCCGGTAACGCAGCAGCGGAGTTTCCGATGCGCCGCCTGGGGGCAAACGTCTGGCCACTGAATACCGTGCAGTTTTCTAACCATACGCAGTATGGCCACTGGACCGGCACGGTAATGCCTGCAACCCATTTAACCGACATTGTTAAAGGGATTGCGGACATTGACCGTCTGAAGACCTGTGACGCGGTGCTGAGCGGTTATCTGGGTTCGGCGGAGCAGGGGGAGCAGATTCTGCAAATTGTTCGTCAGGTGAAAGCGGCCAACCCGAATGCCTGGTATTTTTGCGACCCGGTGATGGGACATCCGGAGAAAGGCTGCATCGTGGCACCGGGTGTGGCGGAGTTTCACTGCAAAATGGCGATGCCTGCCAGCGATATTATTGCCCCGAATCTGCTTGAGCTGGAGATGCTGAGCGAGCGCACCATCACGGACGTCGACGCGGCGGTGGACGCTGCGCGGGCACTGATTGCTCAGGGACCACGTGTGGTGCTGGTGAAGCATCTGGCGCGGGCAGGTCGTCGCAGCGATCGTTTTGAGATGCTGCTGGTGACGGCGGAAGACGCCTGGCACATCAGCCGTCCGTTGGTCGATTTCGGTGTCCGTCAGCCGGTCGGCGTGGGCGATCTGACCAGCGGTCTGCTGCTGGTAAATCTGCTGCACGGCAAATCACTACAGGATGCGCTGGAGCACGTGACCGCGTCGGTGTATGAGGTGATGCTGAAAACCCATGAGATGGGTGAGTATGAACTGCAGCTGGTGGCGGCACAGGATGCCATCGCCCGTCCGACGCAGCACTTCGCGGCCGAAAAACTATAAAGCATCAGGGCCGGATAACCGGCCCTGTTCACTCAGGCTAAGCCTTCCGCTTTAAGCGCCGCCTGCACCGCAGGACGTTCCGCGACACGATCAAACCATGCCCCAAGCGCCGTAAAGCCGGACAAATCCAGTCCCAGCGCTTTTGCCCAGCGCGTCACCACAAACAGATAAGCATCCGCCACGCTGAAATGCATCCCCATAAGCCACTGCTTGTCATGCAACGACTCATCGACATAGCGGAATTTCGCCTCCAGCTGGCTGCGGGTCTGCGCTTTCACCTCGTCGGAGTAACCCGGGCGAAACAGCGGTCCAAAGCTTTTGTGCAGCTCGCTGCCGATAAAGCTGAGCCATTCTATGGTGTGGTAACGCGTCAGACTGCCGACCGGTGCCAGCAGATGGCGATCGGGCTTGAGATCCGCCAGATACTGTACAATCGCGACGCCTTCCGTCAGCACGGTGCCGTCGCTGAGCAGCAGCGCGGGCACCTGGCCTTTAGGATTAACCTGGCGGAAATCGTCACCGCGTTCAGTGAGTTTTGTTGCCAGATCAACATTCACCTGAGTGAAGTCCAGCCCGCATTCGCGCATAACAATGTGAGGAGAGAGAGAGCAGGCTCCTGCTTTGCAAAACAGTTTCATGACCATGTACTCCTTGTTGCAATGGGATCCCAACATAGTAAAGGCTCAGGGTGGAATTACCCGTGATAAGGATCAGGGATCTGCTAAGGGCGTTGCGGTGGGGCATAAAAAAGCCGGGCAGAGCCCGGCTTAGCTATAACGCGGTGGCGATTACGCCTTCACGTCTTTTAATTTTGCGTCGCTGTCCTGTGCCTGAGTCATACGGTTCAGCAACGGCGCCGTAATCAGCATCAGCAGAGCAATAACTGCTGTCACGATACCAATCTCCTGGAAGACGCGGCTGTAGGTCGCCAGCGAAACCAGGGGATCGTTCACGTTTTCAGGCACGGCCATCAGGTTTGCCACTTTACCGGCAATCACTGCTGCGCCAGCGGTGGTCAGGAACCAGGAGCCCATGATGAAGCCCATCAGACGCTGTGGCACCAGCTGTGCCACCATCGCCAGGCCGAGGCCGGAGATCATCAGCTCACCGATACTCTGCAGCGCATAGCTTAGGATCAGCCAGTTAACCGAAACGATACCCGCATCGCTGGCGAACTTCGCGCCCACCGGCAGCACCAGGAACGCCGCAGAACAGAGCACCATACCAAAGGCAAACTTGTGCGGCATCGGCAGTTTGTCGCCCAGCTTGTTATACAGCGCCGCCAGCAGTGGACTGGCCAGCATGATCCAGAAGGGGTTCAGCGCCTGGAATTGCTCTGGCGCAAAAGTAATGCCGAAAATGGTGTGCTCAACGTTGCGGATAGCAAAGAAGTTGAGTGACGTTGGCATCTGCATATAAAGCACGAAGAACAGAATCGCTTCGACCATCAGCAGGAAGGCAACAATCATCTTACGACGCGCCGCGCCCTGCAGCGCAAAGGCCTCTTTGGCAAACACCAGTACGATACCCAGCGCAATCACCGCCAGTACCAGTCGGGCGATAACCTGGTGATGCAGCATCCAGTTGGCCAGTGCTATCAACAGCACCACGCCAACCAGCGTCATCAGTAATTTGCCGACCTGCAACGGAGCGAAGTCCGGCTTCGAGCCGTAATCCTTGACCATGCGTTTGCAGAACAGGAAGTTAAACAGGGTGATAATCAGACCGATAACGCACAGTGAGAAAGCCACGCTGTAACCATATTTCGCCGCTAACCACGGTGTCAGCATCATCGAGAAGAGCGAACCGATGTTGATCGACATATAAAACATGGTGAACGCACCGTCTAAACGCGGATCGTCTTTGTCGTAACAGGTTGAGAGCAGTGAAGAGGGATTTGCCTTGAACAGGCCGCTGCCCACCGCAATGGTAGCCATACCGACATAGACGATGCTGACGTTATGACCGGAGAACGCGACCAGCGCATAGCCCAGAGCCAGTACCAGTACACCCAGTACGATGACGCGTTTAGTGCCCAGCACCTTATCACCGAGCCAGCCGCCGATTGCGACCAGACCATAAACCAGCGCACTGAATGAAGAGAACAGGGTAATAGAGTCTGATTCAGACAATCCCAGTTGCTTCACCAGGTAAACCGCCATAATGGCCTGCAGGCCATAGAAGCCAAAACGTTCCCATAACTCAATCGAGAAGATTAAGTAGAACGCCTTCGGCTGTTTAAACGCATTGAGACTGACAGCCTCTTCAGTGTGTTTGTTTGCAGTTGACACATGTACCTCAGTTTTTTCATACCCTGTTTCGGGACAGGAATTAAGTCCGCGTCATGTGAGTTTTCCATGCGCAAGATTGTTATTAGAAGGGAAAAGCGGCGACTAATTTGGCTGATTACGGGCGGCAGGGCAAGAATTTTCTGACAACCCGTCGGGTTCAGAAATGTTGGGTTAAAAAGCTTATAACAAACTGTTAATTGGTTTTAAATGTTGAGCCGACGAAAAATATCAGTACAGATGCTCTGTATAAGCGCCGCTGACTGGAGAGTATTAACATTAACTGCTAATGCGGAATTAACCAGATAAATCGGTTGTGGAATAATAATCAGGCAGCACTAATGGCAGGCCGCTGACTAATTCACAGTCAATCTGACGAATTATCAGGCGTTACCCACCCGCTATTGCCGGAAAAACAGCCAAATAGCGATCCTGCGCACAAATAGATGATTTATTTGAGAAAGCAAAAAAAGAAACCGATTGCGTATGACGGTCTGACGCGGGAGCGGAAGGCGCTAGCAATCGGCAGGGTGATAAAACAGACGTGGCCGGCCGGTCAAAACCTGCTCAGTCCTATTAAAAACTTATCAATACGCCGCTGCGCAATCTCTCACTCGACACAAAATTAACATTCCTGTAACCTCTCAATTTCCCCCAGAAGGATCAGTTCATGTCGTCTCCCCTGTGTTTATCTCTCGTTGGTGACTACCGCGCCAATGCGGTTGCCCATCAGGCTATACCCCTTGCCATTGAACGTGCTGCACGCAGGCTAAATCTTGCCGTTGAAGCGGACTGGATCGCCACCGACCAGCTTGACCAGACAGACCTTACGCGCAGTGATGCGGTCTGGGTTGTGCCTGGCAGTCCATATCGCAACGATGAAGGTGTCTTTAAAACCATTCGCTGGGCGCGGGAGAGCGGTAAGCCTTTCCTGGGTTCCTGTGGGGGATTCCAGTATGCGGTGATCGAGTATGCGCGCAACGTACTGGGCTGGCACGATGCCAGTCATGCAGAGACCGACACCAGCGGAAGAATGGTCATTGCCCCGTTGAGCTGCTCGCTGGTGGAGCAACGGGGCAGGGTCAGGTTTGACGCGGGTTCACGTATCGCCCAGGCCTATGACGCGCTGGAGAGCGATGAGGGCTATCACTGTAACTTTGGCGTTAACCCGGACTTCAGTGACGTGCTGGGCGATAACACGCTGCGCATTACCGCCTGGGATGACGCGGGAGATATGCGTGGTGTAGAACTCCGGAATCATCCTTTCTATGTCGCCACGCTGTTCCAGTCCGAGCGCGCGGCACTGCAGGACAAAGCGTCTCCGCTGGTGATTGCCTGGATGCAGGCGGCGCTGGCGCAACGCTAACATAATCATCCTGTGACAGTGTCACAGGATGATGTTTATCAGCGCACCAGTGCCGGGCGTTTTGCGTTAAATGACCAGTTATCGATCAGAAACTGCATGCCCAGCGCGTCATTTCGGTTTTTATCCGGTAGCGAATTGTAGAGTTCATGGGCAGCTTCGACCCGCGCCATATTCAGGGTGATACCCAGCCCTGGCCCCTCTGGCAGTTCCAGATATCCATCACGAATCTGCGGCGCATGCAGTGTCAGCTGCTGGCCATCCTGCCAGATCCAGTGGGTATCAAAGGCGGTCAGACGATCGCCCGGTGCCGCGGCACCCAGATGCGCCACCATCGCCAGCGACACGTCAAAGTGGTTATTTGAGTGGCAGCCGGTCGTCAGGCCCCATTCATGGCAGAGCTGCGCTACAGTGTGGGCATTGCGCATCGTCCAGAAATGCGGGTCGGCCAGGGGAATGTCGATAGCGTTGAGTTGCAGCGCATGCTGCAACTGTCGCCAGTCATTGGCGATCATATTGGTGGCGACCGGAATACCCGTCGCCCGCTTAAACTCTGCCAGCGTTTCCCGGCCGGAATAGCCCTGCTCCGCGCCGCAGGGATCTTCCAGATAGGGAATGCGGCCCGCCAGCTGTTTACCATAATAAATAGCCTCATCCAGCGACCAGCTGGCATTGGGATCAACCGTTACCCGCGCCTGAGGAAAGCGTGTCAGCAGGGCGTTAACCGTCTCCACTTCCACTTCGGCATGATGTACGCCGCCCTTGAGTTTAAAATCGCGGAAGCCATAGCGATCCGCTGCCGCCTCCGCCAGCCGCACCACGCCGTCCGCATCCATCGCTTTTTCATGACGCAGTTGCAGCCAGGCATCACCGCCAGCGTGGCCCGCCTGATAGTTCATGTTGGTCAGGTTACGGTCGGCGATATAGAACAGATAACCGAGGACGGGCACCCGATCGCGTTGCTTGCCACTGGCAAGTAACTCGGCAACTGGCAGATTCAGGTGCTGACCCAGCAAATCAAGCAGCGCCGCTTCAATTGCCGCGGCGGCGTTATAAAACTTCTCAGGGTTCATCTGCGGAATATGAATATTGTCGGTATGCGCGGTCTGCTGGTGTCGCGCGTCGCTGGCAAATAGTGTGGCGATGGTGGCATTCTGCCGCAGCAATTCGCTGCCCTCAATCTGCGGGCGAAAGCGCTCCAGAAGCGCCAGTGTTGAAGCGTGGCAGGGGCTCTCGCCGACGCCGGTACGGCCTGCGGAATCGGTCAGAATCACCAGAATACGGGTAAAGTAGCAGTTGTGTGCGCCGCCAATGTTCAGCAGCATGCTGTCATATCCGGCAACAGGCACCACCCGCATTGTTTTAATGACTGGACTGTCTGACATGTTGTTTCTCCATCGGATCAAGGGAAGGCGGGGATGGCTTGCGGCGCAGCAGCAGCCACAGCCCGGTCAGCAGCGAGACGCTGGTCAGGGCATAGAGGCCGCCGGTGGTGGAGCCGGTCTTCATCTCCAGATAGCCAAACACCGTCGGCGCAAAGAAGCCGCCAAGGTTGCCAACAGAATTCACCAGCGCAATACCGGGTGCGACAATCGAGGCAGGCAGTTCTCCCTGCGGCATTGGCCAGAAGAAGGTCGCGCTGACTTTTGAACCGATACAAGCCACGATCATCGCCAGGAAGCCAAACCACGGGGACCCCAGCGTGGCCATAAAGGTGCCACATGCCGCGACCAGCATGGCGATACCCAACGCTTTATCGAGTTTGTCGCGGTGGCGGTCTGAAAAGCGGCTCAGCAGATTGATGGCGATAATGGCGCAAAGCCACGGCACGGCGGTGAGAATGCCGATGCCAAAACTGCTGAAGCCCTGAATGCGCTGGATAATCTGCGGCAGCCAGAACACCAGCGTATAACCGGTCATCGTCATGGTGAAGAAGATAACGCAGAAGAACAGCAGGCTGCGATTACGCAGCAGCGACATTTTACCCGGCTCGCGGTTTAGCTCGTCACGCTGTGTCTCTTCATTATGCAGCTGCTGTATCAGCGCCTGTTTCTCCGCATCACTCAGCCAGCGTGCGTCGCCGGGTCGCGACACCAGTATCCAGGCAGCGAAAATGCCGACCAGCACTGAGGCACCGCCTTCGAGAAACATCACCCATTTCCAGCCGGCAATGCCTAAAAAGTCGTGCATCATCAGGATCGCGCCGGTGATAGGGCCGGAGAAGAGAAAGGCACCGGCGGTCGCACTCAGCACCATCGCGGTAGCCCGGCCGCGCCAGGCATTCGGGACCCACTGACGGAAATAGAACAGTACGCCAGGAAAGAAGCCCGCCTCGGCCACGCCCAGTAAAAAGCGCAGCAGGTAAAACTGGATGGGTGAGGTAACGAACCCCGTCAGGACCACCACCAGCCCCCAGGTAATCATGATGCGCGTCAGCCAGACGCGTGCGCCAAAGCGCTTCATCATCAGGTTGCTGGGCACCTCAAACAACGCATAGCCGATAAAAAACAGGCCCGCACCCAGACCAAAGGCCGCCGCGCTGATCCCGGCATCGGTGCGCAGCTCCGCTTTGATAAAGCCAATATTGGCGCGGTCGATCTGGTTAATAATCAGCATCACCACCAGCATTGGGATGATATGGGTGAAGAACTTTTTGATGGCGGAGGCGATCAGCTCATCGTGCTGCGGGGACAAGGCGCTATCCATCGGTCTTCCTCGTGAGAAACGTAAAGAAGAGCAAAGTGTAGGGCGCTGAAAAGGCCAGCTCTATGGGCATCCGCCCAGGAGCCGATGGGCGTTCGGCCTGGACGGTTGTGTTATCAATATGTTACGGATTGGCGTGGGCGAAGCGGCTGAGCAAAAGTGTGGCAGCGATCAACTTCGTCAGCCCATGATTCAGCGGGTTAGTAAGCCGAGCGCCACAAGTGGAGTACGATAGCGCAGGGCGTTGTAGCGCTAACCGACAGGTTTCAGCCACTGAACTGACGGCGGTGGGCAATCTCTTCAGCACGCAGCAGCAGCGCCTGCAAATCGTCCTCGTCAATATCCAGCAGTTCACCGCCCTGTAAAGCCTGATGCAGATCGGCGCGCGTCAGCGGGACCGGCATCGCGATCGGCTCGGGTTTAACTTCCTGAGGCGCCAGCGGATGCGGATAGCGGCGACCGGCCAGATTATTAAACAGCAGGGCAAGCAGCGCCAGGGTCAGAGAATTGAGCAGGATAGGCGTCAGGACAAAGTGATATCCCAGTTGCTGCACGGAAGGCCCGCCCAGAATAGCGGTCAGCGCCACTGCGCCGCCGGGCGGATGCAGACAGCGCAGCTGAAACATCAACAGGATCGCCACACAGGCCGCGATACCGCAGGCTAGTGCCGGATCGGGGATCAGCTGGCTGACGGTGACGCCCGCCAGCGCGGAGAGGCTATTGCCGCCGACGATGGCCCACGGCTGTGCTAGCGGACTGGCGGGCAGACCAAAGAGTAAAACTGCCGAAGCACCCACCGGAGCAACAAACCACAGATTCAGCTCGCCCAGCATCCAGTGGCTCAGCAGGCTGGTCAGAATTAAGCCGGTACCCGCACCCAGTCCGGCGATTACCACGTGCTTTTTACTCACTGGCAGCGGATGTGGCCAGAGTCGCGCCAGGAAAAGGCGCAGCGAATGCCTTTCTGCTGAAGGACTTTTGTTCATAACTTTACTCACCGTGTCATAACATTTTCTTATCGTCAGGGGCGGCGATTTTCCATCATCAGTAACAATGTAACAACCCGACAAACTGTGCCGGTATTAAAGCGCGCCCGTGAGCGTGGTAAGAAAGGGATGAGCACAAGAGATGGGAAAAGCAGCGATCGTAACCAGAGAATAAAAAACCCGCCGCAGCGGGTTAATCAGGCGAATTACTCGACTTTTTCGGGATACTCGCAGAGATCTTCTATCAGGCAGGAGCCACAGCGCGGTTTGCGGGCCACGCAGGTGTAGCGGCCATGCAGAATCAGCCAGTGATGGCAGTCAACCTTATACGCCGCCGGAACCACCTTCAGTAACTTCTGCTCAACCTCTTCCACATTCTTACCCGGCGCAAATTTCGTCCGGTTGCTGACGCGGAAGATATGGGTATCGACGGCAATGGTCGGCCAGCCAAAGGCGGTGTTCAGCACCACATTGGCGGTTTTACGGCCCACACCGGGCAGGGCTTCCAGCGCCGCACGATCTTCCGGCACTTCGCCGTTGTGCTGCTCCAGCAGAATGCGGCAGGTCTTAATTACATTTTCCGCTTTGCTGTTAAACAGGCCGATGGTTTTGATGTATTCCTTTACGCCATCCACGCCCAGCGCCAGCATCGCGGCGGGCGTATTCGCCACCGGATAGAGCTTCGCGGTGGCTTTGTTGACGCTGACATCGGTCGCCTGCGCTGAGAGCAGCACCGCAATCAGTAGCTCAAACGGCGAGTTGAAGTTCAGCTCGGTGGTCGGATGCGGATTATTCTGCTGCAGCCGACGGAGAATTTCAGTGCGTTTGGTCTGATTCACACCGGTTTCCCGACGGTGTTCTGAGGCGCAGCGGTTTCAGCGGCCAGAGCTCGCAGAGCTGCACGCTGCTTCATCTTCTGATCGATCAGGTATTTGCCCGCCAGCATCATCCCCAGGCCGATAAACGCGCCAGGCGGCAGCATCGCCAGCAGCATCGGCGAGTCGAAATGCACCACTTCGATACGCAGCGATTTCGCCCACGGGCCAAGCAGCTGATCGGCACCGTTAAACAGCGTGCCACTGCCGATGATTTCACGCAGCGAACCCAGCACCACCATGGCGCAGGTCGCGCCCATACCGATGGCGAAGCCATCCAGCGCCGCAAGCGGGATGCTGCTCTTAGAGGCGACAGCTTCAGCACGGCCAACCACGATGCAGTTGGTCACAATCAGCGGGATAAAAATCCCCAGCGACTGATAGAGACCGTAGGCATAGGCGTTGATCAGCATCTGCACGCAGCTCACCACCGAGGCGATGATCATGACATAAATCGGGATACGGATTTCCGACGGCACCCAGCGGCGCGAGGCGGAAATAAAACTGTTGGTCAGGGTCAGCACCAGCGTGGTAGCCAGACCTAAGCCCAGCGCGTTGGTCGCCGTCGCCGTAACCGCCAGCAGCGGGCAGAGGCCGAGCAGCTGCACCAGTGCCGAGTTGTTCTTCCACAGTCCACCCACCAGCAGACTTTTAGCTTCACTCATTTGCGTCTCCACATGCCGGTAACGAAGAGAGTCTCTCCGGAATTGTTTTCATCAGCAGCGCGGTGCGTTTCGTCGCATTGACCACCGCGCGTGGGGTAATCGTGGCGCCGGTAAACTGATCGAAGTCGCCGCCATCTTTTTTAACCGCAAAGGCTTTATCAGATGGGCCATGAACCACTTTGCCGTTAAAGCTGTTGATCCAGTCAGAGATGCGCAGTTCGATCTTGTCGCCCAGGCCAGGCGTCTCATGGTGTTCAATCACCCGCACGCCCAGTACTTTACCCTGGAAATCAGCACCGACCAGCATCTGTATCGCACCAGAATAGCCGTCAGGTGCGGTTGTCTCCAGTGCGGCAGCGACCGGCTGGCCGCCTTTACGTGCCAGGAAGAGTTGGTGCGGGGCACTATTTCCCAGTGCAGCGTCCGTGACAACGTAACAATCCTGCTGGATGCTGTTGTCATAAAGGTCTGTTGGCACCACCTGATCCAGCAGATTTTTCTGCTGCAGCAGGGTCTGATGTTCCACTGTCGGCTTGGTGACCGTGTTAACCACCGCTGTAGCAGCCGTGGTGATCGCGGCAAAAATCGCCAGCGTGACCCCATTTTTGCGAATCGTCTCCAGCATCGCTTAATCCTTCTGATGGCCGTAAACGCGCGGCTGGGTGTAGTAATCGATGAGCGGCACGCAGATGTTCGCCAGCAGCACCGCAAACGCCACGCCATCGGGATAACCGCCAAAGCTGCGGATCAGCCAGACCAGCAGTCCAATCAGCGCGCCATAGACCAGGCGACCACGGTTGGTGGTGGAGGCGGTCACCGGATCGGTGGCAATAAAGAACGCGCCGAGCATGGTGGCACCGGAGAAAAGGTGAATCAGCGGACTGTTCAGCGATTCCGGTGAGAAGAACCAGCCCAGCGTGGCGCAGAACGCCAGTGACAGCAGTATGGCGGCAGGGATATGCCAGCGAATTGCACTCTTCCACAGCAGGAACAGGCCGCCGGCCAGGTAACCGACATTAACCCACTGCCAGCCGAGACCGGCCAGCACGCCGCTGTAGATCGGCTGCGCCAGCAGATGTTCAGCGCTGTGACCCGCACGTAAACCAGTTTTAAAGGTATCAAGAGGCGTCGCCTGGCTGATGCCATCCACACCCATCTGTAACTGCTGCATGGTTTCGCCTGCCAGCGTGTGGCCGTGGAACACCATGCTCAGACTGTCCATTAGTCCGGGTTTGATCGCCTGAAGGGTATCAGGCGGCAACCAGCTGGTCATTTGCACCGGGAAGGAGATCAGCAGCACCACATAGCCGACCATCGCCGGGTTAAACGGGTTCTGGCCCAGTCCGCCATAGAGCTGTTTAGCAATGACGACCGCAAACAGCGTACCGATCACCACCAGCCACCACGGTGCCAGGGGTGGCAGACTGATACCGATCAGCACGGCGGTCAGCAGCGCCGAGTTATCTGCCAGCGTGCTGGCGACCGGCGCTTTGCGCAGCCGTAAAATCGCCGCTTCTGTCAGCCAGGCGGTCAGCGTTGCCAGTAAAACCTGCAAAAAGGTGCCGTAGCCAAAGAAATAACACTGTGCAGCAAAACCCGGCACCGCGGCCAGCACCACCAGCAGCATGATGTTGCCGGTGCTGCGGCGATTATGGGTGTAGGGAGAACTTGCGATACGAAAAGCCATTTAATCCTCAAGCGTCGTAGACGACTGCGCTTTACGCGCTTTGGCACGGGCGATGGCGGCAGCAATAGCGGCTTTGCGCGCATCATCGGGTTGATTCAGTTCAGGTGCCTGTTCAGGTTCAGCATTGGCGTTATTAGCCTGCTCCTGAGCCTGCTCCGCATTCTCTACCGCAAAGTGTGCGGCAGTGGCCAGTGCAGCAGCGTCGCGTGAAGCAGCCTCCGCGTCACTTTCTGCCTGCGCGGCTTTTTTCGCTTTGGCGCGGGCAATCGCGGCCTGAACGGCAGCTTTACGCGGGTCGGTTTCAGCAGCGGCGTCTGGAACGCTCTCCGATGCAGCCGGAGCCGTCGCATTAGCGGCTTCTGCCTGCGCGGCTTTCTTCGCTTTGGCGCGGGCGATGGCGGCCTGAACGGCAGCTTTACGCGGGTCGGTTTCAGGGGCGGCGTCTGGTGCGGCTTCCGGAACGCTCTCCGATGCAGCCGGAGCCGTCACCTCAGCGCCTTCAGCCTGCGCGGCTTTCTTCGCTTTAGCACGGGCAATCGCGGCCTGAACGGCAGCTTTACGCGGGTCGGTTTCAGGGGCGGCGTCTGGTGCGGCTTCCGGAACGCTGTCCGATGCAGCCGGAGCCGTCGCATTAGCGTCTTCCGCCTGCGCGGCTTTCTTCGCTTTGGCACGGGCCACGGCGGCTTCAACAGCGGCTTTGCGCGGATCGACGCTGGCTTCAGCCCCGGTTTCTACTGCATCAACCTGCGAGACTTTCTTCGCCTTCGCCCGCGCAATGGCCGCTTCAACCGCTGCTTTACGGGGATCGATGGACTGACGCGTCACCGGCTGGGTTTCAGCCTGAGCCTCGGCCTGACGCAGACGCGCCTGCGCATGGCGGGCTTCACGCTGCGCTTCTAGCGCCGCTTCATCCGGCTCAGCGGCCTGGCGGGCTTTCACCCGCGCTTTGGCGGCGGCCAGTTCGCTGGTATCGGTGCGGGCAACACGCTGTTTCGCCTCTTCATGACGCGCTTCACGGGCCTGCTTCTCACGCTCCAGTCGCGCCTGACGCGCTTCAAAGCGTGCTTTAGCTTCCAGCGTGCGTTTCGCTTCCAGATCGATGGCACGCAGTTCCGCTTTTTCCTGACGGTAATATTGCACCAGTGGGATGTTACTCGGGCAGACATAGGCGCAGGCGCCACATTCGATGCAGTCATCAATGTGGTGTGAGCGCGCTTTATCGTGATCGCCGCCCTGGCTGAACCAGTAAAGTTGCTGAGGCAGCAGCTTAGCCGGACAGGCATCGGCACAGGCGGAACAACGAATGCAGGACTGCTCTTCGTCGTTGTTGCCCATCTCGCCTGGAGAGGGGGCAAGAATACAGTTGGTGATCTTCACCACCGGCACATCCAGCGATGGCAGGGTAAAGCCCATCAGCGGACCGCCCATAATCACCATCTGACGCGGTGCAGGCGTAAACCCGACCTGGTGCAGCAAATGGCTGATTGGGGTGCCGAGACGACTCCAGACGTTACGCGGCTGGGCAATCGCCTCGCCGGTCAGTGTCACCACGCGTTCCGTAATCGGTTCACCATTGATGATGGCCCGCTTAACAGCCCAGGCGGTGCCGACGTTTTGCATCAGCACACCGATATCGGTGGAGCGTCCGCCGTGCGGCACTTCCATGCCGGTCAGAATGCGGGTCAGCTGCTTGGCACCACCGGAAGGGTATTTGGTCGGGATCACCCGGATTTGCAGATCGCGCTCGCTACCCAGCGCCTGTTTCAGCGCAGCAATCGCTTCAGGTTTATTATCTTCAATACCAATCATCACCCGCTCGGCCTGTAACACCCAGGCGAGAATGCGGCTGCCTTCCAGCACTTCGGCGGCGTAATCCTGCATCAGACGATCGTCAGCGGTGATATAAGGCTCGCACTCGGCCGCATTGATAATCAGGGTTTTAACGCCGCGCAGACCGCCTTTGAGTTTGGTGGCGGTAGGGAAGCCCGCGCCGCCCAGGCCCGCGATGCCAGCGTCGTGAATACGCTGCACAACATCCGCGCGCGGATGCTGACGGTAGTCAGGCAGGGGATCGAGCGGCATCCAGCGGTCATCGCCATCTGGCGTCAGGAAAATGCAAAGCTCGGACAGACCCGATGGATGCGCGGTCATATGCTGACCAATATCTTCAATCACGCCGGAGGTGGGCGCATGGACCGGCAGCATGCGGCCCGTGCCAAACGTCAGAGGCTGACCGCGCAGCACTTTGTCGCCAGGCGCAACGCAGATTTCACCTTCGTGTCCGATGTGCTGTTTCAGCGGGATAATAAAACGGTGCGGCAACGGCAGTTCGCTGAGCGGCGTGCCGTTGGACTGGGTTTTCATTTCCGGCGGATGAATACCGCCCTGAAAATCCCAGACCTTCTCTTTTTTCAGGAAGTTAAACAGATTAAGCATGAGTTTTTACCGGGATCACCCGTACAGGAATGGTATTCAAATCCCACTTCCAGTTAGCTGGCGTGGTGGCAACCGGACGCATTTCAATACAGTCAGTCGGGCAGGGCGCGACGCAGAGATCGCAGCCGGTGCAGACATCGCTCAGCACGGTGTGCATGGCGCGGGTTGCCCCCACAATCGCATCCACCGGACAGGCCTGAATACATTTGGTGCAACCAATGCAGTTGGCTTCATCAATAAACGCCACGGTGCGAACCGGCTCTTTCGCCGTTTCATCACCATCAATCGGCTGCGGTTCAACGTTAAGCAGCGCAGCCAGCTTGAGCATGGTCTGCTCACCGCCCGGCGCGCATTTGTTGATCGCTTCACCATTATTGCCGACCGCATCCGCATAAGGGCGGCAGCCAGGATAGCCACACTGGCCACACTGGCTCTGCGGCAGAATGGCATCAATCTGCTCGACGATAGGATCTTCTTCAACCTCAAAGCGGCGTGAGGCGTAACCCAGCAGCGCGCCGAACACCAGGCTCAGCGCACTTAATACGGCAACAGCAATCCAGATCGCGGTCATCAGAATTTCACCAGGCCGCTGAAGCCCATAAATGCCAGCGCCATCAGGCCCGCAGTAATCAGGGCGATGGAGTTGCCTTTAAACGGGGCAGGAACATTGGCCAGCACCAGGCGCTCACGCATGCCGGCGAACAGCACCATCACCAGCGAGAAACCGATGGAGGCGCTGAAACCATAGAGCGCGGCCTGCATAAAGGTATGGTTGAGGTTGACGCTCAGCAAAGGCACCCCCAGCACCGCACAGTTAGTGGTGATCAGCGGCAGAAAGATACCCAGCAGGCGATAGAGCGACGGACTGGTTTTACGCACCACCATTTCGGTGAACTGCACGACGACGGCGATCACCAGGATGTAAGCCATGGTGCGCAGATAGACCAGGTCCAGCGGCAGCAGGATCAGATGGTTGACCAGCCAGGCGCAAATCGAGGCCAGGGTGATCACGAATGTCGTGGCGAGGCCCATGCCAATCGCCGTTTCCAGTTTTTTGGAAACGCCCATAAACGGACAAAGGCCGAGAAACTTCACTAATACGAAGTTATTCACCAGCACGGTGCCAACAAAGAGAAGCAGATAATCGGTCATTTTTTCGCCTGGGAGCCAGAAAGCGGCTTATTATCATTGATAGCGCGGCGTATCTCAACACCCGCACCACCCGCAAGGCGGCAGACCGCACTCAGAATTAAATTCCTGACATGACTCACCGCGTTACGGCGCGATAAAGGTCGTTTTTACCCGTTCTGAGCGTTTGAAATAGGGTACAAACACCGCAGCGGCCAGCAGCGACAGCAGTAATGTCTGAAGAGCACGGCTATCGGAGACCGGGGTAAAAGCAAAGGTTTTCAGCGCCAGCAGCACGGTAATCAGCAACCAGAGCAGGTAGTGGCGCGGCAGGCGGCGGGAGCGCTTCAGAAACAGCCAGCTAATCCAGAGGCTATAAGCCCAGACCGCCACGGCGGTGAGCAGGGAAATGGCCCAGTAAGAGAAGAGTGTGCTGCCGTGAGAAAACAGTGCTACACGCCATTCCGGATTAAACAGTGGTGTCAGATACATCGCCAGCACCAGAACGGTGGTTAACAGGGTCATTATCAGCCAGGCCAGCGGCAGCAAAAGCCAGCCACCAATACGCGGCGCAGCAACCTGTTCATTCATCGTAGTTATTCCTGTCTCGGAGAGTCGAAGCGCAGCAGAATAACATGTCCAGAGGGGCACGCCCATCCGGACAGGGTCAGTGGTAAAAAAGGCGATTAATCAGCCTGAAATCAGACGACGTAGCGCCACACCGTTCTGGGAACGCAGCCCAGATCATATAACTTTCCGCCAGAGACCAGTTCAGCACGTCGATGATCGGCAGCCCGGTACATATTGATAATTTCCATATCATTGGTCAGGGAGTAATTAAGATGATCGAAAAGCTTTTCCAGACTATCTGAATTATTTACTTTGCGGAATTTAAGCAGGTAATCGTGCGCAGTCATCATTGCCATAACAGATAGAAGTAACAAAGGAGTGCTCAGTATAGGGGGCACGCTTAAGCTGTCCAGATCATGAGGGTGAAAAAGAGCGAAAATCAGACAAAAGCACCTTATCAGTCACTAAAACTCCATATTTAACTTTTTACTCTTCCCGGAGCCGATAACTCAATGCTTTTGTTTTAAACAGCTCGTTAAAACATACAGGCAAAAATGAGAAAAAATCGTTAAAAACAGAGGGGAAATATAATGTTTATTTCATTGAGCTTTGACCGCGAGCCAGTAGCTTCTTTTTGACAATCTGAGCGTAGCAAAATTAACCACCCGGCCTCCATCGCCATAGAAACGTTTCGCTCCTGTCCTGAAGTCGCTGACGACTGTGCGGACAATCACAAATCCCATTTTTTGTTCATCACAAGCCGGATAACCCGTTTTGTACGCCTGGCTGTAATCGTTTCCAATGGCGATAAACATAAGCGATTCTGTTTATTACAATTATTTAACGGGCATTGTCTTTTTAATCAGCCGTTTTATCCATAACACCCCCGTCAGCGAACCCACCACACTGCACGTAACCCCTTTAAATTGCTCTGTTTTGTGAAGTGTGTCGCCATTATGCACCCTCTTTTAGTCCAGTCTAAGCAGGCTCTCTACCCTAAACAGCAAACGCCTTTCAGAGGATTAAAAACTATGTGGAAACGTTTACTTCTGACCACGCTGGTCAGCGCCGCGTTAACCGGCCCGGTACTTGCCGCAGATATGACGGTCGGCTTCTCGCAGGTGGGTTCGGAATCTGGCTGGCGCTCAGCGGAAACCAACGTAGCGAAAAGCGAAGCCAAAAAACGCGGAATCACCCTGAAAATCGCCGATGGACAGCAGAAACAAGAGAACCAGATCAAAGCAGTACGTTCGTTCATCGCCCAGGGCGTTGATGCCATCTTCATCGCACCGGTGGTACAGACCGGCTGGGAGCCGGTACTGGAAGAAGCCAAAGATGCCAAAATCCCGGTTTATCTGCTGGACCGCGCTATCGTGGTGAAAGACAAATCGCTCTATCAGGCGGTGGTGACGGCGGACAACGTGCTGGAAGGCAAACTGATTGGCGACTGGCTGGTGAAAACCGTGGGCGACAAGCAGTGTAACGTGGTGGAACTGCAGGGCACCGTGGGTGCCAGCGTAGCGATCGATCGTAAGAAAGGCTTTGCCGAAGCGATCAGCAACCATCCAAACATTAAAGTAATCCGCTCGCAGTCCGGTGACTTTACCCGCAGTAAAGGTAAAGAGGTGATGGAGAGCTTTATCAAGGCCGAGAACAACGGCAAAAACATCTGCATGGTTTACGCGCATAACGATGACATGGCGATCGGTGCCATTCAGGCAATTAAAGAAGCGGGCCTGAAACCAGGCAAAGATATTCTGACCGGCTCGATTGATGGTGTTCCGGATATCTACAAAGCGATGCTGGCGGGTGAGGCGAATGCCAACGTTGAGCTGACGCCAAATATGGCTGGCCCGGCGTTTGATGCGCTGGAAAAATTCAGGAAAGATGGCACGCTGCCGCCAAAAGTGATCAAGACCGAGTCGAAGCTGTTCCTGCCTGCCGACGCGCAGAAGGAGCTGGATAAGAAAAATGGTATGGGTTACTGATCCACCGACCCGCCACAGACCAGCTGCAGACCGCCCTATGGGGCGGTTTTTCATGACGTAAGGCGGAGTGAGCAGAATGATCACGCACAATGAAACACCGCTGTTATCCATCAGCGGCGTCAGCAAAGGTTTTCCCGGCGTCAAAGCGCTGAGCAATGTTTCCTTTGATATCCGCAAAGGGGAGATCATGGCGCTGCTGGGCGAGAACGGCGCTGGCAAATCCACCCTGATAAAAGTGCTGACCGGGGTTTACAGCCGTGATGCCGGCACTATCACCCTGAACGGTGAGCCGATTACGCCGCACAATACGGCGCAGGCGCAGGAGATGGGCATCGGCACCGTTTATCAGGAAGTGAATATGCTGCCGAACATGTCGGTGGCGGATAACCTCTATATTGGCCGTGAGCCGCGCCGTTTTGGCATGATCGACCGTCGGAAGATGGTGCGTGATGCCGATGCGCTGATGCGGAATTACGGTTTTTCTCTTGATGTGACGCGCCCGCTGGGCCACTACTCAGTGGCGATGCAGCAGATTATTGCCATCTGCCGCGCGGTCGATCTGTCGGCCCAGGTGTTGATCCTCGATGAGCCGACAGCCAGTCTGGATGCCAGCGAAGTTGAGATGCTGTTTACCCTGATGGCGCAGTTAAAAGCCAAAGGGATGAGCCTGATTTTTGTGACCCACTTCCTCGACCAGGTGTACCGTATTACTGACCGGATTACCGTGCTGCGCAACGGGCAGTTTATCGCCACCCGCGATACCGCCACGCTGCCGCAGATTGAACTGATAAAGCTGATGCTGGGTCGCGAACTGCTGGAGACGGCGTTACAGCGTCAGGGCAGTACGCTGCGCAGCAATCAGCCAGTGGTGTCGTTTGAAGATTACGGCAGGAAGGGCACCATTGAACCCTTTAATCTGTCGGTTCGTCCCGGTGAGGTCGTGGGACTTGCCGGGCTGTTAGGTTCTGGCCGCACCGAGACCGCCGAGGTGCTATTTGGTATTCGTCGTGCCGATCGCGGAACCGCGAAGATCAAAGGTAAAGTGCAGAAGATTACTAACCCGGCGAAAGCCTCGCAGCTCGGCATGGGTTTTTGTCCGGAAGATCGTAAGACGGACGGGATTATTGGCGCGGCCTCTGTGCGCGAAAATATTATTCTGGCATTGCAGGCGCAGCGCGGCTGGTTACGGCCGATTAAGAAGCGTGAGCAGCAGGCGATTGCCGAACGTTTTATCAAAAGTCTGGGCATTCGCACGCCGCACGCGGAGCAGCCGGTTGAGCTGTTATCGGGCGGCAACCAGCAGAAGGTGTTGCTGTCGCGCTGGCTGGTGACCAAACCGCAGTTTTTAATCCTCGACGAACCGACACGCGGCATTGATGTGGGCGCGCACGCCGAGATTATCCGTTTAATTGAATCGCTGTGTGCCGATGGTCTGGCACTGCTGGTGATCTCCTCTGAACTCGAAGAGCTGGTCGGTTATGCCGATCGGGTGTTGATCATGCGCGATCTGAAGCAGGTGGCAGAAATTCCGCTGGAGCAGCTTTCGGTGGCGTCGATTGTCAATGCTATCGCAGACGGAGGGGCAAAACATGCTTGAGTCACCTGTGACATCTGAAAAAACGCCACGTCGTAAGCTGAAACTCCCGCCGGGGATGCCGCAAATCGCCGCGCTGCTGTTGGTGCTGTTGATTGACAGTCTGGTGGCCAATAACTTTTTTGCTGTGCATCTGCAGGATGGGCGTCTGTTTGGCAGTCCGATCGATATTCTTAACCGTGCGGCTCCGGTTGCTCTGCTGGCGATTGGGATGACGCTGGTCATCGCGACCGGCGGCATCGATCTTTCCGTGGGTGCGGTGATGGCGATAGCGGGCGCGACGGCCGCGACACTGACCGTCGCCGGCCACGGTGTGCCGTTTATTATTCTCTGCACGCTGGGAACCGGCTTAGCCTGTGGTTTGTGGAATGGGGTGCTGGTGGCGCTGCTGCGTATTCAGCCGTTTGTTGCCACGTTGATTCTGATGGTCGCCGGGCGGGGTATTGCTCAGCTGATTACCCAGGGGCAGATTGTGACGTTCGACAGTGACAGTCTTGGCTGGTTTGGTAACGGCTCGCTGTGGATGTTGCCGGTGCCGGTCTGGATCACGCTGGTGGTCGCGCTGGTCGTCTGGCTGCTGACGCGCAAAACCGCGCTGGGTCTGTTTATCGAAGCGGTAGGGATTAACCTGCGCGCAGCCCGCAATGCGGGTGTGACCGGCTGGCTGGTTGTGATGTCCACCTACGCGATCAGTGGCGTCTGTGCTGCTGTTGCCGGGCTGATCGTCGCGGCGGATATTCGCGGTGCGGATGCCAATAACGCCGGTTTATGGCTGGAGCTGGATGCGATTCTCGCCGTGGTAATCGGTGGTGCATCCTTGATGGGTGGCCGCTTTAATCTGGTATTGTCGCTGATTGGCGCACTGATTATTCAGTCGATGAATACCGGGATTCTGCTCTCCGGATTCCCGCCTGAGCTGAATCAGGTGGTGAAAGCGGTGGTGGTGATGTGCGTGCTGTTGCTGCAGTCACCGCGGTTTATTGCGATGTTGAAACGGAGACGCCCGACATGATTAAACGTCATCTTCCGCTGATGATCACCCTGCTGGTGTTTGTGGCGGGTTATCTGTTCTGTCTGAGTCAGTTTCCGGGCTTTGCCTCCACCCGGGTGATCTGCAATATCCTGACCGATAACGCCTTCCTCGGCATTATCGCTGTCGGCATGACCTTCGTGATTTTATCGGGCGGTATCGATCTGTCGGTCGGCGCAGTCATTGCCTTTACCGGCGTGTTCCTGGCGCGGGCAATTGGCGATTTCCATGTCGATCCGTTGCTGGCGTTTGCACTGATTCTGTCAATGGGTGCGCTGTTCGGTGCCATGATGGGCTGGCTGATTGATGCACTGAAGATCCCGGCCTTTATCATTACACTGGCGGGGATGTTTTTCCTGCGCGGCTGCAGTTATCTGGTGTCCGAGAACTCAATTCCTATCGATCATCCGTTTTACAGCATGCTTTCCAGTCTGGCGTGGAAAGTGCCGGGCGGTGGGCGTCTCAGCCTGCTGGCGGTGATTATGCTGGTGGTGGTGTTTGGCGGGATTATTCTGGCGCACCGCACGCGCTTTGGTAACCGGGTTTACGCCATCGGTGGCAATATGACATCCGCCCAGCTGATGGGCGTTTCGACTCGTGCGACCACCATTAAGATTTATATGCTTTCCACTACGCTGGCAACCCTGGCCGGGATCGTGTTCTCTATTTACACGTCGGCAGGTTATGCGCTGGCCGGGCTGGGTGTGGAACTGGATGCTATCGCGTCGGTGGTGATCGGCGGCACGCTGTTGTCGGGTGGTGTCGGTACAGTACTGGGTACGCTGTTTGGTGTGTTGATTCAGGGGCTGATTCAGACCTGGATTAACTTTGATGGCACGCTGAGTTCGTGGTGGACCAAGATCGCCATCGGGATTCTGCTGTTTGCGTTTATCGCCCTGCAGCGTTTACTGACGGTGATCTGGGATCGTCAGCAAAACGCGCCGGTCAAACGCATCCCGACCTGAGTAGTGAGTATTCCGGTTAATGGCGGCTCTCATGAGCCGCCTTTTACTGCGCCAGATGCAGCACCATCACCGTGACTTCTTCACCCGCTATTTGCCGCTGTTCTACTGCCCGCCATCCTGAACGCTGATAGTACGCCTGTTGATCGGGAGTATAGAGCCAGAGTTCACCCATCTGCTGTTGTCTGGCTCGCGCAATCGCTTGCTGGATCAAGGCTTTTGCCACGCCCTGGCCCCGAAATTTTTTGTCCGTCACCACTTCACCAATCCAGTATTCCCTTGTCGCAATGTCGTCCAGTTCATAACGGATGATGCTACAGGTCGCGATCACTTTTTCGCCATCCGGCGTGGCGATGAGGGTAAATTCCGCCGAGGCTGTCTGGTTCCGTTGTTCTAAACGCTCAAGGATGGTGGGCTGATGCGACCATGCAGGAAGATGTGACCATTCAGTGTGCAACAGTTGTGCGGTTTGTCCGGCGAAGCCGGGATGTTGGTTCAGATCGGTAATTTGCATGGCGCTGGCTACTTTTGTTTTTGTCAGGCTACAAGCAATACAGGCTGGTGGGGGAAAGTGCAATATGATGAAAGGGTTGAGTTATATAAAAGAACCGTCGCTGTTGGTTTGAAGTGCAGGGTCAGGAAAGGGTTGCCTGATCGCAAAGGATTCCTGCATCCATGCGGATCGGCCGCGCCATCCCTGGCGCGGACGCTTTGCTCTTCAGGCAGTCCTTTCCTTCCCGGTTAGGCTTGATCATGGCTTTAAAAACATGCATTGAACTATCAAAAGGAGGGGATGACGGGCAGTGGAGTAAAGCGTCCGCCGCATGGACAAAAACGCCGGGAGCGTTTTTGAACAGCGCGAAGCGTTGGCCCGCTAGCGGGCGAGCCTCATGGATGAGGCGAGTAGTCCGGCGGTCGAGCCAACAGGGATCTATTTATGGCGTTTTTACGCAACGCCCGCCATTTCCGACTGAATAGCACTGATTTTCTAACAAACGGCGCTTTATCGATCCTGAATCGAATTCTTTTCAGAACCTCTAAAGCGCCGCTTAATCAGTCATTAACGTTTCAGACGGTAATACGCTTCGTTCCAGCGCAGCGCGTCTTTAAACGCAGGTAAACGTGTGTGCTCATCAATCACCAGCACTTCAATATCGTTCATCTCACCGTACAGATACATATCTTCCAGCGTCAGCGCCTGGCTGAACACCGTATGGTGTGCGCCGCCACCCAGAATCCACGCTTCGGAGGCGGTCGCCAGTGAAGGCTGCGCTTTCCACAGTGCGCGTGCAACCGGCAACTTCGGCAGCGGTTTGGGCTGTTCTATAGCATCCACCACGTTAACCAGCAGACGGAAACGATCACCCATATCGATCACGCTGGCGTTAACCGCACGACCTGCTGGCGTGGAGAAAATCATGCGCGCCGGATCGGCTTTATCACCGATGCCCAGGAACTGCACATCGATCAATGGCTTCTCTTCAATGGCAATCGATGGACAGACTTCCAGCATGTGCGAGCCAAGCACTAAATCGTTGCCGGGTGAGAAGTGATAGGTGTAATCCTCCATAAATGAGGTGCCACCTTTGCGATCGCCTGCCAGCACTTTGAAAATGCGCAGCAGCGCAGCGGTTTTCCAGTCACCTTCGCCTGCGAAGCCATAACCCTGACCCA
>NZ_JBXUHX010000018.1:0-80494 GCF_058148845.1 Pantoea sp. RCC30.1
CGGGGTGGAGCAGCCTGGTAGCTCGTCGGGCTCATAACCCGAAGGTCGTCGGTTCAAATCCGGCCCCCGCAACCAATCATTTAAACACCTGAAAGGGTGTTTTTTTGTTTCTGACGTTCCCAAAACGCCTCTTTAGCTCCTTTCTGCCCTGAAAAGCGCGCGGATAGCCGTGTCTAACCGCACTCTCCATTACCGATGGGCCAATGCCGCCCCACTCTTCACATAAGCCTTAATGCCCTCCAGAATCGCCTCCGCAACCTGATGCTGATAGCGGGTGGTTCGCAACTTACGCTCCTCTTCCACATTACTGATAAACGCGGTCTCTACCAGGATTGACGGGATATCCGGGGCTTTCAGCACTGCGAATCCGGCCTGATCCACGGTGCGTTTGTGCAGATGATTGATGCGCCCCATGCGATGCAGCACTTCTTTGCCAAACTTCAGGCTGTCATGAATCGTCTGGCGCTGCACCATATCGAACATGGTGTGATCAAGATAGCGGTCGCCACTTTTGCTAACGCCGCCAATCAGGTCAGATTCATTCTGCGTCTGTGCCAGGAAACGTGCTGCTGCAGAGGTGGCACCGCTGGTCGATAAGGCAAACACCGAAGAACCGCGAGCTGCGCGACTGGTAAAGGCATCCGCATGAATCGACACAAAGAGATCGGCGCGCTGTTTACGGGCTTTGGCGACTCTGACGCGCAGTGGAATAAAGACATCTTCATTGCGCGTCATATAGGCTTTCATGTTGGGCTGTTTATCGATCAGCGCTTTGAGCCGCCGTCCGATCTTCAGCACAATATCTTTCTCGCGGGTTTTATATTTGCCATGCGCGCCCGGATCTTCCCCGCCGTGACCGGGATCGATCATGATGATAATCGGACGATCACGCCCCGCTTTGCCCGGCAACGGTGCCTGCACGCCTTCATCTTTCTCCAGTTCGCCCTGGTTATAATCTTTCAGCAGAGCCAGCAGCGGATCCTCTTCTATCGGGTTCTGGCTCGGATAGAGATCGACTACCAGCCGGTGATTGATCCCGGCGACCGGCGAGAGGTTAAAGATCTTCGGCGCGACGTTGCGCTTTAACTCAAGAACGACCCGCACCGTGTTGCTGTCGAACTGGCCGACCCGGGCATTTTTAATAAAGGGATCGTCGACCCGCACCTGTTTATCCACCCCTTTCAGGGCAGAATTGAGATGGAGGCCCTGAATATCTATTACCAGGCGTTCGGGATTACTCAGCGCAAACTGCTTGTACTTCAGCGCGACGCTGGACTCCAGCGTCATGCGCGAGTACGTAGATGAGGGCCAGATTCGCACCGCCACAATGTGATTCTTCGCCGCCAACCCTGCGCGGCTGACGCTTAACAGCAGTAAGGCGCCTGTCCCCTGTAAAAATCGTCTGCGTGAAAATTGGGAATTACCGTCTGACATGCCGCTCCAGCTGCTGTGTTATGTCTAAAAAATCGCCAGTTAATCAAATGGCGGCGAAAACTTTATCCAATCCGCAGCATGATGTCACTCCGGAAACCCTAAATAATGCAGGCTGTTAGCGGCTTTGACATCCATAAAAACGTAAATTTTCGTCAGGATTAAGACTTGCAAAATCGGGCGCAAAAGCATAAAAATACAAAAAATACGAATAAACATTCATTGAGGGTTGGCCGTGAAGGAACGTAGTACCGAACTGGTTCAGGGTTTTCGCCATACCGTTCCCTATATCAATGCCCACCGGGGTAAAACCTTTGTCATCATGCTCGGTGGCGAAGCGATTGAGCATGAGAACTTCTCTGGCATCGTTAATGATATCGGTCTGCTGCACAGTCTGGGCATCCGCCTGGTGGTGGTTTATGGCGCCCGGCCGCAGATTGATGCCAGCCTCGCCCAGCAGCAGCTGGAGCCGGTTTATCATAAATTTACCCGGGTGACCGACGCGCAATCGCTGGAGTTAGTGAAGCAGGCTGCCGGCCGCTTGCAGTTAGATATCACTGCCCGCCTCTCAATGAGTCTCAACAACACCCCACTGCAGGGCGCACATATCAATGTGGTCAGCGGCAACTTCATTATTTCACAGCCGCTGGGCGTGGATGATGGCGTGGACTACTGCCACAGCGGGCGTATCCGTCGTATTGATGAAGAGGCGATTCATCGCCAGCTGGATAACGATGCCATTGTGCTGATGGGGCCGGTGGCGGTTTCTGTTACCGGCGAGAGCTTTAATCTGACCTCGGAAGAGGTTGCCACCCAGCTGGCGATTAAGCTCAAAGCGGAAAAAATGATCGGCTTCTGCTCTGAGCAGGGCGTGCTGAACAGCGAAGGTGAAATCATCTCTGAGCTGTTCCCGAATGATGCGCAGGCCCGTATCGACGAGATTGAACAGGAAGGCGACTATCTTTCCGGAACGGTTCGCTTCCTGCGTGGCGCGGTGAAAGCCTGCCGCAGTGGCGTGCGACGCAGCCATTTAATCAGTTATCAGGAAGATGGTGCGCTGTTGCAGGAGCTCTTCTCACGCGACGGTATCGGTACACAGATCGTTATGGAGTCGGCCGAGCAGATCCGTCGCGCCAATATCAACGATATTGGCGGTATCCTTGAACTGATCCGTCCGCTGGAACAGCAGGGCATTCTGGTGCGTCGCTCACGCGAGCAGCTGGAAATGGAGATTGATAAGTTTACGATTATTCAGCGCGACAATCTGACCATCGCCTGTGCCGCACTCTATCCATTTATGGATGAGAAGATTGGCGAGATGGCCTGTGTGGCGGTTCATCCTGACTATCGCAGCTCCTCACGCGGTGAGATGCTGTTGCAGCGCGTGGCGTTGCAGGCGAAGCAGATGGGGCTTGAAAAGTTGTTTGTGCTAACCACACGCAGCATCCACTGGTTCCAGGAGCGCGGCTTTACGCCAGTGGATATCGAGTCACTGCCTGAGAGTAAAAAAGAGATGTACAACTATCAGCGCCGTTCAAAAGTGCTGATGGCCGACCTCACCTGATCTAATCCATAAGGGGCAGTCACCGCCACGGTGGTCTGTCCCCTCTCTTCTCAGCCGGTTTCCCCCAGTCGCTCCACCAGACCGCTGCGCCGCTGCGTTTGCAGCTGCACGGCACGCTGAAATACGCTGGGTTCGCTGTAGATGGTCAGTTGCCGCCGTGCACGTGTAATCGCGGTATAGACCAGTTCACGCGTCAGCACCGGCAGAAACTGCGTAGGCATGACCAGCGCGGTGTGTTCAAACTCCGAGCCCTGCGATTTGTGCACTGTCATTGCCCAGGCGGTTTCATGTGAAGGCAACCGGCTCGGCTGAATCGCCTTGATCGATCCATCCGGCAGCGGGAAAAAGACCTTCAGGTTGCCCTCTTCATCCCGCATCGTCATGCCGATATCGCCATTAAACAGGCCGAGCGCGCTGTCATTTCGGGTAATCATCACCGGACGCCCTTCATACCAGCGGCTGCCCATGCCAGGACGACGGATGCGCTGCAGCTGCATCAGTCGCTGCTCGATACGCTGGTTCAGACCCTGCACGCCAAATGGCCCGTCACGTAACGCACAGAGCAGCTGATAACGGCCAAAAGCGGCAATCACTTCAGCGGGCGGTGCCTGCTGTCTGATAAGCTGCAGGAAGGGCTGATAGCCCTGAGCGACCTCATCCAGCATCGCCTGATACGCTTCCGCGCTGTTCAGCGGCTGGTAACTGACATCTTCATGGGCCGCAGCAAACACTGCCCTGACCTGCTCTGCATCGCCCTGGTTAATCGCTTTTGCCAGCTGGCCGATGCCGGATGTGGCATCAAAACGATAACTTTTTTGCAGCAGACAGATGCTGTCGCGCACTGCCGGAGCCTGCGCATCATCACTGCCCTGCAGGCTGCAGCCGGTCAGCAGAGCGAGCTGCTCTGCCCGCGCCAGGCTGTAGCCGCTTTCCGTGCAGCGGCAGATATCGCCAAGCACCGCACCCGCTTCAACAGAAGCCAGCTGGTCGCGATCGCCCAGAAACACCACGCGGGCATGGGCAGGCAGCGCGGCAATTAGCTTTGCCATCATTGAGAGATCGACCATCGACGCTTCATCCACCACAAGCACATCAAGATGTAGTGGATTACCGGCATGGTAGCGCAGTCGCTGGGTATCGGGCTGCGCGCCCAGCAGGCGATGCAGCGTGGTGGCTTCGGCGGGAAAACGCCGCCGCTCTTCGTCGCTGACCGCAAGCTCCTGCAGCGCCTGGCCCAGTGACTCGGTCAGCCGCGCGGCAGCTTTGCCGGTCGGTGCCGCCAGCTGAATTCGCAGTGCACCGGGATTCAGGCGAATCAGGGCGGCGAGCAGTTTCGCCACGGTGGTGGTTTTGCCGGTACCCGGCCCGCCGGAGATAACCGCCGTCTTGCGGGTCAGCGCTACGGCTGCCGCAATTTTCTGCCAGTTCTCCGGCTGGTCGCCAAACAGGTTGTTAAGTACTTCGCCTGCTGCACTGATATCAAACACGTTTTTCATGTCCTGCACAGCAAAGAAGTCGACGACCCGGCCTTCGCTTTGCCATAGTCGATGCAGATATAAACGCTGGTTACTCAGCACCAGCGGCGTGACCCGGCTGCCGTCACTGACCGCTGGCCAGTCAGCAAAGCGTGATGGCCAGTCATCCGGTGCGCCAGCAGCCTGCCAGATAGCCTGGGCCAGCGCAGGCTGACGCCCGGCAAACAGGTTCGCTTCACTGAGATTGCTCAGCGGTAAACAGACGTGCCCTTCACCGGCCTCGGCGCTTACGCAGGCGGCCGCGAGCAGCAGCGCAGGCTGTGATTCCGGCGCCACCAGTTGGGCAAACTGAATATCCAGTGGCCGCAGGAGGCGCTTCTCTACCGCCTGCAGCAGCAGACTCAGCATGTCACTCATAACATCTCCCCGGTTTCACCAAACAGTGCATCGATCTCTTCCACAAAGGCTTCGTCCGGTCGGGTGGCAAAAATGCCGTTGTCCGGTGAGCTGCCATCCATCCCGCGCAAAAACAGATAAAACACACCACCGAAATGTTGCTGATAGTCGTAGCCCGGCAGGCGATGCTGCAGGTAGCGATGCAGCGCCAGCGTATAGAGCTGATACTGCAAATCGTAGCGGTGGCCAATCATCGCCTGCGCCATCGCCTCTGGCGTGTAAGCGGCGTGGCTGTCACCCAGCCAGTTCGATTTGTAATCGAGCAGATAATATTTTCCCTGCCAGCGGAAGACCAGATCGATAAAACCCTTCAGCATGCCGCGCACCTGACGAAAATCCAGAGCAGCGGTCTGCCGAGAGAGGCTATCATGCCGGCGCAGCAGATCGTCAAGATCGGCGGCCTTTAGTAGATTGTTGATCGGCAGATAGAACTCCATCTCGATCAGCCGTTCACTGCTTTTGATTGCCGACAGCATCAGCCCCTCTGCGTTGAGCGGCGTATGTAACACCCGATCAATCCACTGTTCAATGACCGGCAACCAGCTCAGCGGATAGCCATTATGCTGCAGCTGATCTTCCAGCCAGACGCGATCCGGCGGCTCGGTAAAGTCGATCGACTCGAACAGACCGTGCAGGAAGGTGCCGGGTGCGGCACCGCGCGGAAAGTGGTGCGGCGTCAATGCCGCCTCTTCACCGCTCTCCTCTTCGCCCGCCGCATCGATATCGAAGTTGGGCAGCGCATCCAGCAGCGGCGAGCTGTGATGCTGTTGCAGGCCGGAGTAACTGGTTACCCGCCAGACATCCGCCAGCGCGCGGGTCACGTCGCGGCTGCTTAATGCCTCATCACCCTGGTCAGTATCCTGCCACATTTCGCCCGGAATCAGATCCTCTTCAACCAGCGCAATGCCCTCACCGGTCAGCGCATTAAGTCGTTGGCTGAGCTGCTGCGCATCAGCCGCCTGACCTTGCTGCACCAGGTAGCCCAGTGCGCTCTTGTGCAGATCGCTTTCGCCCTCTTTCTTGCGGGTGCCTTTGATCAGCGGTGCGATGCCGACGCTACAGTGATAAACAGAACGGGTCAGCGCCACGTAGAGGAGACGCAGATCCTCCGCCAGACGCTCTTCTTCGGCCAGTGCCAGACTCTGTGCATCGCCCTGCACATCGAGCAGCGCCGTGAAATTGTCGCGATCGTGATAGAGCGCGCTGGCGGCCTCGCGGAACCCGGCGGCAAACGGCAGCCAGACCAGCGGATACTGCAATCCTTTTGATTTATGGATGGTGATAATCTGCACCAGATGGCGGTCACTTTCCAGACGCAGCTGCTGGCTTGAGGCCTGGCTGTTTGGCCGGGCAATCTGCTGCGCCAGGAAGCGCACCAGCGCGTGCGGACTCTCCAGCTGCACCGAGGCTTCCTGCAGCAGTTCACCCAGATGCATCAGGTCAGTAAGCCGACGTTCACCGTTCTCCGAGGCCAGCATATTCTCTGCAAGCTGCCGCTTGATCATCACATCACGCAGCATCGGTAACACCCCGCGTTGATGCCAAAGCTGCTGCCAGACGGCAAACTGCTCCACCAGCGCATCCCATTCGCGTTCATTCTGTGTCAACGCGTCGAGCGTTGCCGCATCAATGGCAAAAATAGAGGTCGCCAGCGCACTGCGCAGTAGACGTTCCTGTTCAGGTGCCTGTATAGCCTGCAGTAACCAGAGCAGTTCGCGCGCTTCCGGCGTGGTATAGACGCTGTCCCGGCTGGAGAGATAGACCGACGGAATCGACAGCGCATTCAGCGCATCGCGAATTAAACCGGCCTCGTTGCGGCTGCGCACCAGTACGGTGATATCGGAAGCCCGTACCGGCTGCAGCGCCTCGCCTTTGCCCAGACAGGCGCGTCCCTGCTGTCCTGCCACCAGCCAGCGGCTGATATCAGCCGCACACTGCTGCGCCATAAACTGCTGGTAATCGCTGTTACCGACGCCATCGCCGGGCAGCAACCAGAACCGTAACGCCGGTTGCTGCTGCTCATCAAAAATCAGCCGCAGCGACTGATTGGGCGCAGCGGGCATAACCGGCTGAAAGGGAATCGCCGAGAACAGGAAAGGCGAATCGAGCTGAGAAAAGAGGCGGTTGACGCTCTTTACCATCTCAGGTGAAGAACGCCAGTTGGTATCGAGCGTGTAGTGAGCACTGATTTCATTTCTGGCCCGCAGATAGGTAAAAATATCCGCGCCGCGAAACGCATAGATCGCCTGCTTGGGATCGCCAATCAGAAACAGCGCCTGTTCAGGCTGATTAATATAGAGCGTGCGGAAGATACGATACTGCTGCGGATCGGTATCCTGGAATTCATCAATCAGGGCCACCGGAAAACGTGCCCGGATGGTTTCTGCCAGCAAAACGCCGCCGGGCTGTTGCAACGCCTCATCCAGCTTACTCAGCAGATCGTCGAAGCCTAACAGCGCACGTAACCGTTTCTCGCGCTGCACCGTGGCACGCACATCGGTCAGCGCCTGAGCAATGATCACATCCCGCAGCGACAGCGGTTCGGTCAGGAACTGATCGATCGCCTCAAACAGTGAATGACGTGGGGCTTCACCTTTTTTGGTTTTCTCATCAAGCACCTGCTGCCCAAAGCGCTCCAGCTCTTTGGGCAGCTGATAATCCAGCGTTTCGCTGCTGGCCCATTGCGTGACACGGGCGACCCAGTTGGGCAGATGTTTACTGCTGTAGCTGCGCTTATCCACGCCGGATGCGCTGATTATCCCCTCAACATCGGCGCTGAGCGTCTGCCACTGCTGCTTGATAGCCTCGATGCGTGCCAGATTGCTGGCGTGACGTGATTCCAGCGTCTCGCCAGCGGCGGGCGGACGTTTCAGGCCCGGCGATTCGCCCTGCAGCCAGGGACGCAGCGTCGTCAGCAGGCTGTCCGGACCGCTCCACTCTGCGGCGATAATCCGCGCCACATCAAGCGTTAGTGGATAGCACTGGCGACGCCAGAAATCGGCGGTCGACTGCTTCAGCAGCGCCTGCTCATCTTCGATCAATTCCTGCTCGAACAGCATGCCCGATTCAAAGGCGTTGAGATTGAGCATCCGCTGACAGAAGCCGTGAATGGTGAAGATGGCGGCTTCATCCATCTGCCGTTCAGCCGCCAGCAACTGCGCGGCGGCCTGACTCAGATCCGGCATCTGCTCCAGCAGTAACTGGTGCATCGGATTGCTGCTTTTGCCGCGAATACAGGCCAGACGCAGCTGATGAATATTCTCGCGGATGCGCCCGCGCAACTCAGCGGTGGCGGCCTCGGTGAAGGTCACTACTAAAATTTCTTCTACCGAGAGCGGCCGGCTATACGCGTTTTCGCCGCCCAGTCCAAGCAGCAGTCGAAGATAGAGCAGACCAATGGTAAAGGTTTTTCCGGTGCCCGCTGACGCCTCAATCAACCGCTCGCCTTTGAGCGGCAGCGTTAAAGGATTCAGCGATACGGGAGGTAACTGCGTCATTGGGTCTCACTCTTTACCGGCAGCGACTGCTGCAGTTGTGCCACTTCATTCCAGGTTTTCCAGCCGGGCTGGCGGGCAAATTCAACTTTGCCATTGCCGATGCCGGCAATCTGCGAAGTCATCACCATGCCTTTGTGTTCGATCACCGCCTGTCGGAAAAAGTCGGCCAGGCTAGCTGGGGTTAACCGCTGAACCTGCTCTGTCATTTTTTGCCGGGTATCAAATTGATCATTTTGCCGATCAAAGTCGCGGTTAAAGCGATCTGCTTCCTCAAAGAGCGTCTGAGGGCGCTGCTGCAAATCATTGATCATCGCCTGCTGATACTGGGCAAAGTCTGCCTGGCTCATGCTGCGCAGCCGTTTTTCCGCCTGCGGATAGAAGGCCTGATAGCGCTGCAACAGCCAGCCCGGTTGTTTGCTGTTACTTTGCAGCAGGAAGCCGATCCCCCACTGGCGACCCACTGGCATCTGGAAGGCAAATACCGCGTAACCGAGCTGCTCTTTGGTTCGCAGCTGATTGTAGAACCAGGGCTGCACAATCTGGCTCAGCATAGAGCTGTGCGCCATGCTCTGATATTCACCGTATCCCAGTGGCACATAGAGCGCGGCGAGGGCGGAGTCGGTGCTGCTGCCCTGCTGCTGCAGGTTAGCTTTCAGCGGTTTTTTAATGGTCACATACTGGCTGTGCCAGTCGCGGGTCGCATTACTCTGCATTTGCTGCTTAAGCTCATGCCCCAGTTGCTTCACGCTGTCAGCACTGAGGTTACCCACCACCAGCATCTCTGGCGTGGCGTCGCGGAACAGCGTATCGCGATAGGTCGTCACATCCTGGAGTGAGAGGGTGTTGACCAGCTTACGGCGGGTTTCGCGCTGAGTATAAGGCAGTTGCGATAACAGCTGCATCGGCTGAATCGCCTGTTCAAAGGCCTTGCCTTTTTCCGCCGCGTCCAGCCGCTCCAGATACCAGGATTTGGCCTGCTCCAGCTGCTGTTCTGTCGGCTGGAAGGTGGCATAACCTTCCACCAGTTTCTTCAGCAGCACGGGCAGACGCTGAGTGAAGCCGTTGGCGCTGAATACCAGTCCTTCATCTTCGCCAGTTGAGAAGCTGATGCCGCCCACCGAAGCCTGTGAATTAAGCTCATCCAGAGCCAGGCTGGAGAGGTAATCATTAAGGCCAAACAGCACCTGCTGACGGGCATCGCTGATGGCATTTTTATTGCGTAACGCCAGGGTGATCGCCGCTTTAGGCTCGCTGGCGTAATAACGGCTGGGCATCCAGTAAATGCGCATACCGTCTTCGTTATCCAGCTTCACCGGATGCTGCCAGGTTTTACCGTCTGACGGCAACAAAGTGAAGTCATCCGGGATATACGGATTCAGCACGGGCATCGCCAGCGTAATCTGGCTGGCGCGCTGCTGCCAGTCGGCAAAGGTTTGTGGCGTGATCTTCTCAACCTGATAAGGCGCAGCCACAAAATAGGCTGTTTTGTTATGCGGCTCCTGCGGGCTGATGTACCAGATGCGCGCATGCTGCGGGGTCATCTCTTCCAGCCGGGTTTTAATCGCGGCGGCATCGTACTGATCTGCCAGATAAGGCGCATCCAGCGTGTGTTCAACCGGCACGCGCAGCATGGTATCAACCAGCCATTCTATGTAATCCATATCGCGGGTGATGGAGGGATAGCGGAAGTCGAGCGCCAGTACGTGTGAAACTTCATCGAAATAGCGCTTATCATCGGCCTGCTGACGCAGCAGATTGATGTAGCTGAATATCGCCGCCACCACTTCGTCACGCTGCGCCAGACCTTTATCCGTGAGTGAAGCGGTAATCGCAAATACGCCGCTGTTACGCTCGGTCATCGGGTCAGCGCCCGCATTAACCCCATCGGCCAGCCCTTGTTTTTGCAGCCAGTCAGTCAGGGTATTTTTGCTGCGGTTACTGATTAAGTAGCTGATCAGCGTGTCGGTTTTACTGCGGAAGCGATCGCTGTTATTGGCAATGCGGAATTCAATTTTGAGCTGCTTGCGCGGCTGCGCCGGAACGTAATGAATGATGATTCCCTGCTGCGCATCGGTCACCACCGGCACCGTAATCTCCGGCACGCTGGCGTCATGGTTTTGTACCCGGCCAAAGGTTTTAGCTGCAATCGACGCCATCTCCGGCAGCGGTTTGTTGCTGTAGATCACCGCCTTCATCAGGTTGGCGGAGTAATGCGTATGATAGAAATCCAGCAGCGCCTGGTGCAGTTTGCTGCCCGGCTTATCTTTCAGGGTCTCAAGATTGCCGCCCGAGAAACGTGACGCCGGATGCGCCGGGTTCAGCGTCTCTGCGCCGACCTGAGCCATACGCAGGCCATCGCGCGAGCGTGCCATGGTCAGCTCGGCATTCACGGCATGACGCTCGCGGTCGGCATTAACCGGATCCAGCAGTGGCTCAGCCACCGCATCCGCCAGGCGATCGACCGCCGGTTCCAGCGAATCATTTTCGACTTCCAGATAAAAAGCGGTGCGATAAGAGGCCGTGCTGGCATTGTGACTGCCGCCATGCTTTTTCAGGAATTCAGCAAGGTTGTCCGGTTGCGGGTAGAGCTTTGAGCCCATCAGCACCATATGCTCAAGATAGTGCGCCAGTCCCGCCTGCTGATCGGGATCGTCCAGCGATCCTATCGGCAGCGTCAGCGCCGCCAGCGATTTCGGTGCCACAGCATCGGAAACCAGTAACACCGTCATCCCGTTATCCAGCCGGATAGCCTGATAGTGACGGGGATCCTGTTCACTTTTGCGAATGGTATCGTTAACTGGCTGCCAGCCTGAAGATGTCTGCGCCTGTGCTGTGCAAGCCGCCAGGCTTAACATTAGCGCCGCTATCCAGCGTGCGTGTACCCGCATGTAAACCCCTCTCGTTTCCCGATAAACCGCCAATGTCGGACCCGGCGGCTCAAAGCAGAACAAAATTGCTGTGTAATGAATCAGTAAGCAAAACGCCTTCTGATCGGCTATTCATCATCCTGATGTGCAGCCAGCACCGGTAAATACCAGCGCTGTGCTGCCTCAGTTATCTGCTGTAGTTGTGGTTCATCCAGTACCCGGCAAAGACGTTGCAGATAGGGATCGCTGCCTTCACCTTCAACCTGATAGTTCCCTGACCAGGCCGTCAGAAGGCGATTGCGCGCCTTGAGCTGGGTGGCCTCATCTGTCAGTAATTGCTGACTTTTTTTGTCGAAACTGGCGGTGAGCCACGCGCCGCCACTTTTGTTAAGCAGCATCAGCGGCTGACGCATACCCGCGAGATAGCCAGCAACATACTCATTCAGCGCAGCGATCGCTTCTGTCTGCGGTACGGCAAGGAAACACCAGCGGCTTTGCTGCCGGCCAAACATCCTGCTGCTGCCGGTGCCTCCCAGCGCGCAGTAAACAAGGTGCTCCAGCCAGAGTAACAGTCCGTCGTTCATGTTGAGTACGCCAGGTCGCCAGCGCAGCAATCCATCATCCTGCACCTGCGTCAGCCAGCCGGTTAAGCTGACCTGCTCCAGTTGCAGATTCACTTCCCAGCTCTCGCCTTCGCTGCGTTGCGTCACCACTTCTGCCGCCACTTCCTGCATCTCATCGCGCTGCGCCTGCCAGAACAGCTCACCGAATGCGCCGTAAGGCAGATTCCCGGCCGCACGATGGTGCGCATAAAGCCGCTGGGTATCCTCGCCTTCGACCAGGGCATTCAGCAACTGCGCATTGATTTGATAACGCTCCAGGTTGTCGAGGGCAAACGGCTCGCTGTCGGGCAGTTCGTTTTCCTCCAGCCAGAAACTCACGCCAAGCCGCTGATGGAACCAGGCACGCACCGGATGTCGCCAGAAGCGTAGAAACGCCTCCAGCGTCAGCGCATCAATGAGCGGCGGCTCCAGCGGCTGAACAAAATCGGGTTGGGGCTGCCCCGCTCCCCGCGCGGCAGGCAGCCACTCACGAGCGAAACTCTGTAGTCTGGCCGCTGGCTGGAAGTTCTCCGCAGCAAACGGCATCCGGCTATGCAGGTGCTGCAGATGCATCCGCACCCGTTCGGCACTCTCATCCAGTTCAAGATGACCATCACCGTCCAGATAAAAACTCTGTCCAATGTAATCCAGCAGTTCTGTGACCAGCACCGAAGGGTAGCGTTCCGTATTGTCCTGAATCGCCCGCCCGATATAACTGATGTAGAGCTGCTGCTGTGCCGAGATCATCGCCTCCAGGAACAGATAACGGTCATCATCGCGGCGGCTGCGGTCGCCTTTGCGGGACTGCTGCTGCATCAGATCAAAGCCTAACGGCGCTAAGGTGCGCGGATAGACGCCATCATTCATGCCAAGCAGACAGACCAGCTGAAAAGGAATGGAGCGCATCGGCATCAGGGTACAGAAGTTAATCTGTCCGGCCAGGAATCGCTGGCTGATGCGCTGCTGATCAAGCCGGCTGCGCAGATCATCGCGCAATAGCGCCACCGGAATCGCCTCTTCAAACCGAGCATCCATGCCATATTCAATCAATTGCAGCCACTGCTCTTCCACCAGTAACAAGGCGGCCTCAGTTTCTGCATCGGGGCTGAAAAAGGCGTTCAGCAGTTCCCGGCACAGGGGCAGCCAGGCCGTCAGTGGCCGGGGTTCAGCCAGCAGCTGTCGCCAGTGATTGAGCCGGGAGAGCAGCTCTGCCAGATGGCCCGCCAGTTCCCCCACCAGACCACTCGACTCGTCATAAGGCAGAATCCCTTCCCAGTCACCGTTGTGGCTCTCCATCGCATAGCCCAGCAGCATACGCTGCAGGCCAAAGCGCCAGGTGTGCTGGCCGGTAATCGGTAGTGACAGGGCTTCTACGCTGGCATCATCCAGCCCCCAGCGAACACCAGACTCACTGACCCAGCGCCGCAGTAAACGCAGGCCGCTTTCATCGATAGAGAAGTGGGATGCCAGCGCCGGGACATCCAGCAGCGACAGCACATCCTCTGAGACAAAACGGCTATCCGGCAGTGCCAGCAGAGTAAGAAACGCCACAATGGCTGGATGAGCCTGACTGGCACGGCGATCTGAAATCGCAAAAGGCAGATAGCGATCGGCAGGTGCGTTGGCGAAAACGGCCTGAATAAAAGGCGCGTAGGCGTCGATATCCGCCACCATGACGATGATGTCACGCGCTTTCAGCGTCGGCTCGGCTTCCATCATCGCCAGCAGATGATCCTGCAATACTTCGACTTCACGCTGGGCGCTGTGACAGACCTGCACCGCTATTGAGCGATCCTCCGGATCCAGGCAGCGCTTCTGATCGCTGTGCGCCAGTTCAGCCGCATTCAGTCCGATGACGGCGTTATCCTGCAGGTTGAGAAGATCGTGCTGCATACAGTGCAGCAGGTTGTCCGGCTCCACATCCACAAACGCATCAATGTCGTCGTTCGACTCCATCTGACTGAGCAGAAACAGGTTGTCGCGGCCCAGCTTGCCCCATGAGGCGAGTAACGGGTTGGTCAGCTGCTGTTCGCCAGCATCGTTAAACAGCGCTGGTGCCTGCTCTGCATCCCGGAAAAGTCCACGAGATTCATCGGCACCATGACGTCGGCGCTGACGACTTTGCAGTTTCGCCAGAAACGCATAGTCCTGAATGTCGCCCCAGTAATCGCGGCAGGGATTGGTGAACAGCAGATGGATGTCGATGTGACGTCCCAGCGCCTGCAACGCCTGCAGATAGACCGGCGGCAGCGCAGAGATGCCACAAATGAAGACCCGTTTGGGCAGATTTTCCGGCGTGCTTTTCGCCTGCTCCAGCGTCTGGATAAATCGCGAATAGAGGTTGGCACGGTGCCATTCAGGTTGACGCAGCGCCTGGGTATAACTCACCAGATCGCGCCAGAGTGCGGCCTGCCAGCGCTGCGCGTCGCCCAGCCCCTCAATGGTTTCGCCGCGCTCCCAGCTGTTGAGCCAGTCGGCACGATAGACCAGGTACTGGTCGAACAGATCGGCCACGCGGGAGCTGAGCTGAAACAGTTTTCGCTTGTCGCCGTCGTCATGGAGATAGTGGCGTAAAGAGGTGAACTCTTCATGCACCAGCATCACCGGCAGACGGTGCATCAGCTTCCAGGCCATGCTGGCCTTACTGAAGGCACTTTCTACCGGAATATCAGGCAGAACGCGGACGAACATCTCCCAGATAAAACTGGCGGGCAGCGGGAATTCGATATTAGCCGCAATACCAAAGGTTTGCGCCAGCTCCATTTGCAGCCACTGCGCCATACCCGGGCTCTGCACCAGCACCATTTCTGAGGCGAAAGGATCATCAAGAGGATCATGTTTAATCACCGCAGCCGCCAGAATCTTCAGCACATCAAGCTGATTTGAGTGATAAACGTGAAACATGAAAACTCCTGTGATAACTCAGAACGTGACTGCGGTATTGCGGCTCTGTCACTTTACCGCGTATCGCGGTTGAAACCCATTAAAAGGGCGACCCGCGATGTTTAACAGCGCAGTCGTTTCAGGCTGGCACTGCGCTGCCAGGGCCCCGTTACTTCAGCCCGCTCCAGGGTGCAGCCTGAGGGGCCGCTCTGCTGTTGCAGCGTGGATGTCCAGCCCGCCACTTCATGCCCTGCCAGACGTTGCTCAGCAACCCGCCATGCCTCACGCTGATACCATTGCTGGCTGAATCCTAGCGCCAGTGCGCGATGATAGTGCAACAGAGTGCTGCTGCTTAATGCCATTAACAGCAGAGCAAACAACACTTCCGGCAAGCTGAATCCACCGTACTTACAAACAGGTTGCCGGCGGCGTGAGCGGGCAATAGTCGATCCAGCCGTGCGGCAGTGCAGTAATCTGATTGCCCCGTAACCGGACCCAATGCCAGACCGCCATGCCACTGCCGCTCGCCTCACCTTTAAGCAGACCTTCATCCTTTTCACCTCGTTGTAAACAGCTGCGCCAGCCATGGCGATCATCCTGCTGACAGCGGGCCGCCTCACTGGATGGCCAGTTCAGGGATAAGCCCCATTGCAGCGCCGACTGCGCCCGCCAGAAATCCTGCACAAACTGCTGCTCATCGGCCAGCAGTCGCATTCCCTGCTCTGACATCTTTCGGCTGGCGTGCAGCGTAAAACTACCGATGACCATAATCATTAACACCATGCCCAGGGCACTGCTACCTCGCTGCTTCACAGGTTCTCTCCCTCAACCCAGCTCTCCACGGTTTCAAGCCAGCGACCGGCCCGACCCTGCAACACTATCCTGACCTGCCCGCCCTGCTGGCTCATGCTGAACTGCTCCAGCGTCATGAATGCGGGATCGGAGAGCCGCTCCCAGCCCGCTGACTGACACTGATCAACACCACGCTGCATCTCAAGCTGCTGCTGTCGCAGGCGATAACCGTAATAGTCACTTTCTGCATGGCTTACCGCCTCCCATCTACCATTGCTGTTCTCGTCCCAGCTCAGCAGCAGACAGTTCTCACTGATTTTCAGTGCACCACTGCCACACTCACCGTGACAATAACCGGCTCGTCGCACCGCCTTTTCCAGCGTCGCTATCATCTGTTGTAGCTCCTGCCGCAGCTGCGCCCGTTGAAGCACGCCAGCGTTCTCCGCCAGCAGCAACGGCAGAAAACGACCCACACTGAGCATCACGACTGCGCTGATTGCCATGGCAATCAGCATCTCCAGCAGGCTGAATCCGACGCTTTTCAACGGCACGTCTCCTCTTCGGTCATGCAGAGGCGAATACGGGCTCTGGCCGAGATAATCAGCCGCATGCGTCCGGCGCTATTCCCCAGTTCAATACTGCCCGCTTTAGCGACATTGCGGCGGCCATAGAAGCCCGGTTCCCCCCGGATGCCATAAAGCGCTACACCCGGGAGCGGCGCCAGGAAATGAAGCCGTTTCCCGTGACCACAACCTGCAACGGGGCGGCTTCCGGCACCGATGCACCAGGGCTCGCCTGGCTGTGACCATAAAACCAGGTCGCTATTTTGCCGGTTGGCCTGGGCACGCAGCCGAAGCAGGAATCCCTGCAATTGCTGAGCGCTGTCGCGCAGTTGCTGCCTCTGTTGCCAGCGCTGCCAGCCATGCAGCGCGGCAAGACTGAGCAGGCCGGCAATCACCATCACCAGCAGCAGCTCCGGCAGGGTAAAACCACGTAAGTGTGCTGTTTTCATGGCGTCAGAGTGCGGGTTAAGGCCAGGCGAAACAAGGTGAGTGATGTCAGGCTGGAAAGCGTGCCGCAGAGAATATTCCCCGCACACAGGCAGTGTGAGAAGCGTGCGAGCGGTGCCGCAGATTTACCGGTGTGCGGGCAAAAAAAAGCCCCGGCGAAGATGCCAGGGCGTTATCTTTTATTGCGAATCAGATAGCGACAGGGGCTTTTATCGCGGGATGCGGATCGTAGCCTTCAATTTCAAAATCGTCGAACTGATAGTCAAACAATGATGCCGGTTTGCGTTTGATCACCAGTTTTGGCAATGGACGCGGCTCGCGGGTCAGCTGCAGCCGCGCCTGCTCCAGATGGTTGCTGTAGAGGTGCGTATCACCGCCGGTCCAGACGAAGTCGCCCACCTGCAGATCGCACTGCTGCGCCACCATATGCACCAGCAGCGCATAGCTGGCGATGTTAAACGGCAGGCCCAGGAAGATGTCGCACGAGCGCTGATAAAGCTGGCAGGAGAGCTTGCCGTCCGCCACGTAGAACTGGAAGAACGCGTGGCATGGCGCCAGCGCCATCTCGCTGAGCTCACCGACGTTCCACGCAGAAACGATAATCCGGCGTGAGTCAGGATCGCGCTTCAGCTGCTCAATCACCTGGCTTAACTGGTCAATCTCCTGACCGCTGGCCGTTCCCCAGCTGCGCCACTGTTTGCCATACACCGGACCGAGATCGCCATTCTCATCTGCCCACTCATCCCAGATTGAGACGTTGTTTTCCCTGAGATACCCGATGTTGGTTTCACCCTTCAGGAACCACAGCAGCTCATGAATAATGGAGCGGATATGACATTTTTTGGTGGTGACCAGCGGAAAACCATCCTGCAGATTGAAACGCATCTGGTGGCCAAAAATTGAAAGCGTACCGGTGCCGGTACGGTCAGCTTTTGGTGTGCCTTCGTGCAGCACATGTTGCATTAAATCCAGATACTGTTTCATTTTTCCTCGCGAAATTGTGGCTGCGGGCGACGACGATACGCCCAGATCATCATAATAATACCGGCAACAATCATCGGCACAGAGAGGATCTGTCCCATACTGATTCCGCCTTCAAACAGGCCAAGCTGAGCATCCGGCTGGCGGAAGAACTCAACGATAATACGGAAGGCACCATAGCCAATCAGGAACAGGCCAGAGACGCTGCCCATCGGACGTGGCTTACGGATAAACAGGTTCAGGATGATAAACAGCACCACGCCTTCCAGCGCCAGTTCATACAGCTGGGAAGGATGACGCGGCAGCACACCATAGGTGTTGAGCAGTTCCTGGTATTGCGGATTGGTGGCGGCCAGCGCGACATCTTCGCTGCGGGAGCCAGGAAACAGCATGGCGTAGCGAAAGCCCGGATCGACACGGCCCCAGAGCTCGCCGTTAATAAAGTTACCGAGACGACCAGCACCCAGACCAAACGGGATCAGCGGAGCAATGAAATCAGCTACCTGGAAGAAACGACGCTTAGTACGGCGGGCAAAGACCAGCATCACCACAATGACCCCGATCAGGCCACCGTGGAACGACATACCACCATCCCAGACTTTAAACAGGTAGAGGGGATTTTCCAGAAACAGCGGTAAGTTGTAGAACAGGACATAGCCGATACGTCCGCCCAGGAAGACCCCCAGGAAACCGGCGTAAAGCAGGTTCTCAACTTCCTCTTTTTTCCAGCCGCTGCCAGGCTGATTGGCACGACGTACAGCCAGCCACATGGCGAAAACAAAGCCCACCAGATACATCAGACCGTACCAGTGAAGCGAAACCGGTCCGATCGAGAAGATCACCGGATCGAACTGCGGAAATGCAATATAGCCGTTATTCATCATTCACCGTCTATTTTTCAACCCTGAAAAGGGGCGTTGTCAGGCACATAAATTAAGGCTGCGCATAATAGCACAGCCGGTTTTCTGAATTGTCTTGCAAATGTAAACGCGGATAACGCGTAAAGCCTGCCCGGCGTGGTACTAACGGCCGCCGCGAATCAAACCGCCTAATCCGCGCCGCTCCATAAAAGCAGAGACCAGATGGCGAACTTCCGTGGCGGTGTCGGCATTCATACCCTGCTCGCTGAGCTTCTGCGCTTCTTCGTGATCCAGATGGCGCAGCAGGTATTTAACGCGCGGGACGTTTTTACCGTTCATGCTGAGATGGTGATACCCCAGGCCGACCAGCAGTGCGACACACATCGGATCGCCTGCCATTTCACCACACAGGCACAATTCCAGATTGGCCAGGCGGGCTTCCTGTGCAATCGCATTCAGCGCGCGCAGCATCGCCGGATGCAGCGAGTCATAAAGGTTTGCAACACGGGTGTTATTGCGGTCCACCGCCAGCAGATACTGCGTCAGGTCGTTGGTGCCGACTGAGACAAAATCGACTCGTGACGCCAGATGCGGGATCATAAACAGCATCGACGGCACTTCGATCATGATCCCGATACGCGGTCTGGGAATCGCGAAGCCCAGCATCTCTTCCACTTCGCGTCCGGCGCGATCGATCAGCTCTTTTGCATCGTCGATCTCGTCGATATGACTGATCATCGGCAGCAGAATACTGAGGTTGCCGGAGGCGGCGTTGGCACGCAGCATCGCGCGTACCTGCACCAGGAAGATTTCCGGCTGATCCAGCGTCAGGCGAATGCCGCGCCAGCCCAGGCAGGGATTCTCTTCACTGATCGGCATGTAAGGCAGCTGTTTATCGGCACCCACATCCAGCGTTCGCAGCGTCACCGGCTTGTTGCGAAACAGCTGCAACATGCCCTGATACTGGGCCACCTGCTCCTCTTCCGACGGGAAGCCATTCTGCAGCATAAACGGGATTTCGGTGCGGTAGAGACCGATGCCATCCACCCAGTCGCCCACCGTCTGCTCATGTTCCGGGCTTAAGCCAGCATTCAGCATCACCTGCACGCGTTCGCCACTTTTCAGCTCACCCGGCTGATCGACCACGCCTTCCGCCATTTTGCTCAGCGCATTCTCTTCGCTGATCAGCCGCTGATACTCCTGCACCAGCACCGGCTCAGGATCGATCAGCAGCTCACCGCGATAACCGTCGACAATCAGCAGGCGTTTGTTGAGCTGATGAGGCTGGATGTCAGCGCCCATGACTGTCGGGATCCCCATCGCGCGGGTCAGGATCGCCGCATGGGAGTTGGCTGCACCGTCACGCACCACAACACCCGCCAGCCGCTCCTGCGGCAGCTCAGCTAAGGTCGTGGCGGTCAGCTCATCGGCCACCAGCACAAAACGTTCCGGCCAGGCATTGGTGCCGACCAGGGTGTCATCGAGGTGGAACAGCAGACGCTGGCCCAGTACCCGCAGATCGCCTGCACGTTCTCGCAGGTAGTTGTCAGTCAGGCTCGCGAACTGTTCAGCAAACTTCTCGATCACCTGTTTTACCGCCCATTCGGCGACCGAGCCGCGCTCGATCTCATCGAACAGATCTTTCTTCAGACGGGCATCGGTTAACAGGTGAGAGTAGAGATCGAAAATGGCCGCGCTCTCTTTCTGTGCGCTGGCGCTGAAACGTTTGCTGAAACGGCGAAATTCATTGGTTGCTTCGCTCATGGCGAGCGACAGACGCTCACGTTCACGCTGAACATCCAGCGTTGAGGCGGCCGATACCTGATCGAGCAGAGGCTGCGTCTCATCGACCCAGCCCGGCGCCACCGCTACGCCAGGTGCTGCTGCAATCGCGCGCACCCGCGTCTGGCGGAATTGACCAAACAGCTGACCCATCTGAGATTGCGACAGCAGTGCCGCCATCTGTGTAGCCAGCGTGACCAGGAATGACTCTTCGCTTTCATCAAACTGACGGTGTTCACGCTGCTGCACGACCAGTACGCCAAGGAGCTGGCGACGGCTGATCACAGGCACGCCGAGGAAGGAGCGATAGCGCTCCTCTTTTACTGCGGGGATATATTTAAAGCTGGGGTGGCTCTGGGCGTCGGCAAGGTTGATCGGTTCGGCCAGACGGCCCACTAAACCAACGATACCCTCGTCAAAAGCCAGCGTTACGGTACGACCACGCGGTTTTTTGAGTCCGCGCGTCGCCATCAGGTAATAGCAGCGACGGTCCTGGTCAGCGAGGTAAACGGAACAGACTTCCGTATCCATCGCCAGACAGATCTCATTGACCAGGATGTCGAGTGCTTCATTGAGACGCGGCGCACTCGCCACTTTTTCTACAATTTCGCGCAACTGAGTGAGCATAAAGGGCGTGGCCTATCCTCTCTTACGTCGATGGGCAGGATTATTTCGCTGCCCCGCACTCTCCTGCATAGACATCACCACGCCAGCGAATTCCTTCATCACCCGACGATAAACGTCGCGCTTAAAGGAGACAACCTGACGCACCGGATACCAGAAACTGACCCAGCGCCAGCCATCGAACTCCGGCGTGCTGCTGTGCTGCACATTGATATCCGCGTCATTACACATTAACTGCAGAAGAAACCACTTTTGTTTCTGGCCGATACATACCGGCTTTGTGTCCCAACGCACCAAACGTTTTGGCAACTTGTAACGCAACCAGTTGCGGGTAGAGGCAAGTATTCGAACATCTTTCCGGTGTAAGCCGACCTCTTCGAACAGTTCGCGATACATCGCCTGTTCTGCGGTTTCACCGGGATTGATGCCTCCCTGAGGAAATTGCCAGGAGTGCTGTCCAAAGCGCCTGGCCCATAACACTTGTCCCTGCCGGTTACAGATTACGATACCAACATTCGGGCGGTAGCCATCATCATCGATCACCGGACTACCTCAAAGCAAAATTTGAATGAGCTGATTGTTTCACACTCCTTACAGGCGGTAAACCACTGGATTCATGGGGGGTTAAGCCACCAGCACAGGGATAACTCACAGAAAAGGGCAAAGTTATAAACAAAGGCCGCGAAAAAGATCGATCTTATTCACGTTTTCTGTGGATAGCTTTGTGCAGAACGCGGGAGTTAAGTGAATAACCTTTTCTGAGCTCGCCTGCGGAGTGAAAAGAGTTAACAACTCATCACTATGATTTTTAATGAAATTAAATCGATCCCGCCAGCCATAAAAGTTTCATAAAACGCGAATATTTTCGCGCAAACTGACAATTGATTAAAATATAAGCATACCGCTTTTTATCCACAGTTAATCGCTCAGAGTTAGGCCAGAGAGGCGAAATTATGCTCAGATCGGGAAAAGTCAAGGCTGTAAATGGAACCAGTACCGCACAGAAACGGGGGTTATCCCATTTTTCTGTGGATAACCGGACTGGAGATCCTGTTCATTGTTGCGGGTAAGCTGGGATAACCCTGACTGCCCGCTGGTGTTGAGCGGGAGATCCGCTAAAAAAAGCATGATCTATCATGTTATTATCGATCCCTGACGTGGTTTATTTTAGCGAAAAGATATACCCGGTTGTCACTGTACAAATTTTAACCATTGCGAGTCATCAACATGAGTTACCTGCCAGGACCACCTGAAGATGAGGCCAGCCTGCTGGCACGTGCGCAGGATTTAGCCGGATTAACACTGGAAACGCTGGCCGCTCGCGCCGGTCTGGCCATGCCTGCGGATCTCAAACGCGATAAAGGCTGGGTCGGCATGCTGCTGGAGTGGCATCTTGGTGCCAGCGCGGGCAGCAAAGCGGAACAGGACTTTGCCCATCTGGGTATCGAGCTGAAAACCATCCCGATCGATACTCAGGGAAAGCCGCTGGAAACTACCTTTGTCTGCGTCGCACCGCTGACCGGCAACAGCGGCGTCACCTGGCTCACCAGCCATGTGCGTCACAAGCTGGCGCGGGTGTTGTGGATCCCGGTTGAAGGCGAGCGTGAGATTCCGCTGCGGGAACGTCGTGTCGGCGCGCCGCTGTTATGGAGCCCGGATGCGGAAGAAGATGAGATGCTGCGTCAGGACTGGGAAGAGTTGATGGATATGATTGTGCTGGGTCGCGTTGAGCAGATTACTGCACGACATGGTGCCTGGCTGCAGATCCGCCCCAAAGCCGCCAACAGTAAGGCGCTCACAGAGGGGATCGGCGATCAGGGCCAGCCCATCATGACGCTGCCGCGCGGGTTCTACCTCAAGAAGAGCTTCACCGGGCCACTGCTGGCGCGGCATTTTCTCCTCTGAATCGCGCCACTCGCGCTGAGATGTCGCAATTATGTGGGAGATCGGTGAATTGAATGCGTATAATCGCCGTTTACTTTTCGTTTAGGATTGAATGTCGGTATGTTTGAGTGGATTTCCGATCCCAACGCCTGGCTGGCGCTGGGCACCCTGACCATCCTTGAGGTGGTGCTGGGTATTGATAACATCATTTTCCTGTCGCTGGTGGTCGCTAAACTGCCAAAGAACCAGCAAGCCAGCGCACGTCGCATTGGTCTGATGGGCGCGATGCTGATGCGTCTTGGCCTGCTGGCCTCTATCGCGTGGGTTGCCCGTCTGACTAACCCGCTGTTTACGCTGATGGATCATGCGTTTTCGGCGCGCGATCTGATTCTGCTGTTTGGTGGACTGTTCCTGCTGTGGAAATCGAGCATGGAGATCCATGAAACGATCGAAGGCAGCGAAGGCGAGCACAACACCCGCGTCCATTCGTTCCTCGGCGCGATTGTGCAGATCATGATGCTCGACATTATTTTCAGCCTCGACTCGGTGATCACGGCCATCGGCCTCTCCGATCATCTGTTCATTATGATGGCAGCCGTCGTAATTGCGGTGCTGATGATGATGTTCGCCGCCCGCGCCATTGGTGAGTTTGTTGAACGTCATCCGTCGGTGAAAATGCTGGCGCTCTCTTTCCTGATTCTGGTCGGTTTTACCCTCATCCTGGAGAGTTTTGCGGTCCATGTACCAAAAGGTTACATTTATTTCGCGATGTTCTTCTCGATGGCAGTTGAGTGTCTTAACCTGATGCGCAGTAAGAAAAAGCACGCCTGATAAAGTCAAGGGCGAGCCTGCTCGCCCGGTTACTTTCAGATTTCTACGATTAACCCTGCCGGCAAAACCATTTATTACTACACTGTTTGCACTTGACCATTTGTGAGGATAAGGCGTGATGAAAGGGTTGGCAGGAGTAGCACTGGTGATGGTAACCGCCGCATTCTTAAGTGGATGCAGTTCTGATTATGTTATGGCGACCAAAGATGGCCGGATGATTATGACCGAAGGCAAGCCGAGCATTGATAAAGAGACCGGCCTGGTGGAGTACACTGACCAGACGGGTCATATGGTGCAGATTAATAGCGATGAGGTCTCAACGATCATTGAACGTTAATTGCCCGATTTAATCCCCTGCCACCGATTCCCCGCTGGCAGGTGATTTCCCCGACTTTTCCCCCTTCCTTCCCCGCCATTGCTCGCGCTATAGTCCCTGAGAACACAACATTCCATTCCATAAAGAAAAGGAAGCTGGCAATGCACTATCATCGTATTCCTCACAGCACGCTGGAAGTGAGTCAGCTGGGATTGGGCACCATGACGTTTGGCGAACAGAACAGCGAAGCCGACGCGCATGCTCAACTGGATTTAGCACTCCGTTCCGGCATCAACTTTATTGATACTGCCGAGATGTATCCGGTGCCTCCGCGCCCGGAAACCCAGGGGCTGACCGAACAATATATTGGCAGCTGGCTCAAACAGCGCGGCAGCCGCGACAAAATCATTCTGGCCAGTAAAGTCGCCGGGCCTTCGCGCGGCAATGATGCTTCGATTCGCCCGGATATGGCGCTGGACCGAAAAAACATCCGCGCGGCACTTGATGCCAGCCTGAAACGCCTGAACACCGACTACCTTGACCTCTACCAGCTACACTGGCCGCAGCGTCAGACCAACTATTTTGGCAAGCTGGGCTATCAGTACAGCGAGACCACCGCTCAGGTGACGCTGCTGGAGACGCTGGAAGCGCTGGCCGAACAGGTGCGCGCCGGTAAGATCCGCTACATCGGGGTGTCGAACGAAACTGCGTGGGGTGTGATGCGTTATCTGCAGCTCGCTGAGAAGCATGAACTGCCGCGCATCGTCAGCATCCAGAATCCCTACAGCCTGCTGAACCGCAGCTTTGAAGTGGGTCTGGCCGAAATCAGCCAACATGAAGGCGTAGAGCTGCTGGCATATTCCAGCCTGGCATTTGGTACGCTGAGCGGCAAATATCTGAATGGCGCGCAGCCTGCGGGTGCACGCAACACGCTGTTCAGCCGCTTTACCCGCTACAGCGGCGAGCAGTCACAAAAGGCGATCGCTGAATATGTGGCGTTAGCTCAACAGCATCAGATCGACCCGTCACAGATGGCCCTGGCCTATGTGCGTCAGCAGCCGTTTGTGGCCAGCACGCTGCTGGGTGCCACCACGCTTGAACAGCTGCAGATCAATATCGACAGCTTCAATCTGACCTTAAATGCAGAGATCCTGGAAGGCATTGAGGCGATCCACCGTCGTTATACCTATCCGGCACCCTAAGCGTTCTGTTGCCAGCTGCCGCGATGGCGGCTGGCCTCTCTTACAGGTCGCGATAATAGAGTTTTACCGGCTTAGCGGGATACTCCAGCGCTTCGCCATGTGGCAGCCAGCCATAACGTTCATAGTAGCCCCCAAACGTTGACCATAACCACAACCGTGGATAGCCACGCGCCTGTGCATAAGCAATAACATGCTGCAGCAGCGCCTCACTGACACCTTTGCCGCGAACCGACTCATCAACATAGAGCGCCGCCAGCCAGGGGAAAAGATCCTGACGGCTGATCAGGTCACAGCGCCAGAATCCCACCGTGCCGACTGCCCTGCCCGCCTCAACGGCAACGAAAGTCACCGGGAAATCAGCACCGGTCAGGCTGCTGTTCACCACACTGGCAAAGAACGCCCGGCTGGTGACTTCACCAAATGCGCGCCACTGCCAGTCGATGAGCTGATCGGCAAAATGGGGGGCATCGCTGAGCGATACAATCTCAGTCACATCAGTTTCCCCTGAAAGATCGGGACTGAATCAAACAGGTAGCCATCAAAGTCAGGCGCATCGGCGTCGGAAAGCTCCAGCAGCGTATTCTTGACGTTCTCAAGGTGCTGCCAGGTAGATTGCCAGGCCCCCATCACATCACGCCGACGCAGAGCAGCCAGGATAGTCTGGTGATCGCCGAGCCACTTCAGGCGATAGGCGCGGGTTTCAAACTGCGGGCGCAGCTGCTGCCAGAGCGGGCTGCTGTCATGGTGTCGCCAGATACTGGTGACGGTATCGAGCAGCATCTGATTCTGACTGGCACCCGCCAGCAGCAGATGAAACAACTTGTCGTTGTCCTGACTGCTGTCGTTGGCGGCGATGGCACGCTGCTCCTGTTCCAGCGTACGGCGCAGATTTTCGATGTCCGCTTTGGTCGCCATTTTTGCGGCAAAGGCTGCAATATTGCTCTCCAGCAACTGACGTGCCTGTAGCATTTCAAACGGGCCAACGTCGCTGCGGAAGAAGGCCTCTTCTTCATCATCACTGGCGGAAGGAATACGCATCACATAGACGCCGGAGCTCTGGCGGATATCCACCGTACCTTCCAGCTCCAGCATCAATAATGCCTCGCGCACGATGGTCCGGCTGACGCCCCAGGTTTCAGCCAGCTGACGTTCAGGCGGCAGGCGCGATCCCACCGGATAGTGCCCGTCACAGATCTGCTGACGCAGGTGCTGACCAATTTCCTGATACTGCTTTTTTTCTTGCGGCGCTTCGGCTTTGTCCACACTGTCACCCTTTGCAATCAATGCGCTAACGGCATTGCCGCGGTTCCCTGCGCGACAATGCCCGCGAACCGGAGAGGCTGGCTCGCAAACTGGGGCTCAGTGTATCAAAGCCAGCGCCTGATCGAGTACCTTTGCACCATTCAGCGTGCCGTAAGCAACCGTATCGATAACCGCGATGGGCAACTGATAGCTGTCGGTGAGTTTTCTGTTCTCCTCCAGTTTGAAGCGCACCTGTGGCCCGAGCAGCACGACCACCACCTCGTTGCCGTAGTTTTGCAGCTCTTCACGCAGGTTTTGCTCCGGAATGGCGTAGATCTGAAATGCCAGTCCGCGAGCGGCAGCCTCTTTTTCCATGCGCGTCACTACCATTGAGGTCGACATGCCCGCAGCACAGGCCAGAACAATTCGTTTCATGCTCGTTTCCTCGCGTTATTTCGGCTCATCATCAAGCCACAGGGTAAATTGCTGCGTGTCGTGCAGCGTACGGAACCAGTGGGCAGATTTCTTCATACGGCGCTGACGCTGCTTATCTAAGTCGATTTCGATAAGACCATAGCGATTTTTAAAAGCATTCATTGGCGAGACATTGTCGGTAAACGCCCACAGCATGTAGCCCTGACAGTTAATTCCCGCCTGATTGGCGCGTATCGCCTGATGCAGGTGCTCGCTGATAAACGCGATGCGGTAATCGTCCTGAATCTCCCCGTCGGCATTTTTGAACTGCGCTTCGTTCTCAATTCCCATACCGCTTTCAGCCACAAACCACGGGATATTGCCGTACTCATCGCGCATCCGTTGCGCCATATCCCAGATAATTTCAGGCTGAATTTCCCAGCCGCGCGAACGGTTCATCCGTCGCCCCGGCAGTTCAAAGTGTTCGTAATACCAGGCAGGATGAAATGGCGTCTCGGGATGCCAGGCGCGGGACGGCGCCTTCACGCGATGCGGATAGTAGAGATTAAGCCCGACCTCATCGACGGTATTGGCGGCAATAATCGCCAGCTCTTCCGGGGTTGTTTCCCACTTAATCTGATGTTTATCAAGCAGCGCCAGCAGCTCCGCCGGATACTCGCCTTTAATGGCGGGATCGAGAAATACCCGATTGTAGAACAGGTCATAAATATGCGCCGCCTTCTGGTCGTGCGGGGCTGATGATCGCGGATAGGTGACTTCCGGGTTGAGTATGGTACCAATGCGACCGGCGTAGCCTGCCTCGCGAAACAGCTGCACTACCCGGGCGGTAGCAAGATTCTTGTGGTGGTTCCACTGCATCCATTTATGGGTGTTCTGCTCATAAGGCCAGCGCAGCGCGTCGAGATAGACGCGGGTCTGCACCACAATCGGCTCGTTAAACACAAACCAGCGCGTGACCCGACCGGCATAGCGTTTAAACACCTGTTCGACATAACGGATAAACAGTTCAACGACATGTTTTGACTGCCAGCCGCCATACTGCTCCAGCAGCGTAGCGGGCAACTCGTAATGCTCCAGACAGAGCATCAGTTCAATGCCCTGGCGCTGCATTTCATCAATCAGCCGGTCATAGTAAGCCGCGTATTCCTCATCGACCGTGGCGGTTTCGTAATCGATCAGGAAACGCGACCAGTTGATCGAGGTGCGGTAGTGGGTCAGCCCGCTGGCCTTCATTAGCGCCACATCCTCACTAAAGCGGTTGATAAAGTCGGTGGCAACCGCCGGGCCATAGCCGTCGTGCCAGACGTGACGATCCTGCTGATACCAGGCGTCAGGCCAGGAGTCCTGCCCCGGTTTTTTTCCGCTCCAGCCTTCCGTCTGCCAGGCGGAGGCAGCAGCCCCCAGAATGAAATTCTCAGGTATGTGGACAGTCTGACGACTCATAACACCTCCGTTCGGTTGGGGTTCAGCTCAGGTTGCAGGCTCTTTGCTTCTGCTGCATCCGCGCGGCGGGCCGCGACTTTTACAAATGGCAGATAGATGAGTACTGACACCAGAATGCAGACGATCTGCGTCACCACCGCACCCATCGATCCGGCCGTTGAAAGCCAGGCATTGATAATCGGAGGCGTGGTCCAGGGCACCATCACCACGGCTTTTCCGGCAAATCCCATCACCGTAGCGAAGTAGCCGATAGAACCTGTCACTAGCGGTGTGATGATGAAAGGGATAGCCAGGATCGGGTTAAGCATAATCGGCATACCAAATATAACCGGCTCGTTGATATTGAAAATGCCTGGCCCGAATGACAGTTTGGCGATTTCACGCATCTCTTTGCGCCGCGTCGCCAGCATCACGGCGGTGAGCAGCCCGATGGTCAGACCGGAACCGCCGATGCTCATATAAACATCCCAGAACGGCATCGTAATGATGTTCGGTGCCTCTTTTCCCTGCTCAAAAGCGGTCATGTTGACCATAATCGCGCCCAGCAACAGCGGCTCCCGAATCGGCTTCACCATCTGATTGCCGTGAATGCCAATCACCCAGAACAGCTGGGCGACAAACATCAGGATCAGAATGCCCCACAGGCTCTGCACCACCGACTCCAGCGGCTGCTGCACCACCTGGTATACCGCGTCGTAAAGGTACATGCCGGTGACGCGATGGAAGATAAAGCCAAAGGTCGCTATCAGCGTCACGGTGATAATGGAGGGGATTAGCGCGGAGAAAGAGGCGGCCACGTTGGGCGGCACGGTGTCGGGCATTTTGATTTTCAGCCGCTCAACCTGTTCGAGGCGGCAGTAGATCTCTACCGACAGAATGGCGATAAACATGCCGAGAAACAGGCTCTTGGTATCGGAGAATTGTTTGGCCAGCACGTCGGTGACCAGATGCATCTGCCCATCAACCATCATCTGTAAGGTGGTCGGCGTCACGGATACAAAGCAGATAATTGCCAGCAGGCCGGGAAACAGCGTTTTTATACCGTTGATGCGCCCAAGCTCAATACCAATCAGGAACACCGCACCAATGTTAAGAAAGCTGAGCGTGGCGTAATTGATACTGCTGGTGATGGGCTTGAGGTCAGCTAAAAAAGCCAGGGCGGCAAAGCTGGCAAGGCCATTTTTGCTGTCCAGCACCATGTTAGAGATCAATACCGAGAAGGCGCCAACAATGATCACCGGCATCAGGGTAATGAACGAGGCTTTAATCGCCATGATATAGCGATAACTGTTAAAACGGGTGGCAAAGCTGCCCAGGGAATCGATAAGGCGGTCCTGTAGAGACATGATCAACCCTCAGAGATGTAAGATCGGTATTCCTGTAATCGTCGTGGTCTTCCCTGTTAGTGGCATACCAAAATGACGAATATCATCAGTTTTTTCTGTGACGAACCTCGCGGAAACGTTTTTTGGCATTCCAGTATGATTAAAACGGCCAATTTGGCATACCAATAACGGAGGCGTTATGGATTACGAACAGACCATGATGGAATTACTGATCAATGCAGGGGAAGCCCGTTCGTCGGCAATGATGGCGATTCAGTGTGCGCGCAAACGTGACTGGATCGGGGCTGATGCGGCGCTGGCTGCTTCAGATACCGCGGCAAGAGCGGCACATAAAATTCAGACCGCGTTGATTGGCGCAGACGAGGGAAGCGGAAAATTGCCGGTCACGCTGATTCTGGTGCATGCGCAGGATCACCTGATGAATGCAATGCTGTGCCGCGAGCTGGCAGAGGAGCTTGTAATGCTGCGCAAAGAGATCTATGGCTGACAGGCGGCGCGCTGGCCGCCCGAGTGAGGTGATTAGCTGATTTCCAGTGCCAGTAACGACTGAATAGTCTGCGCGCGGCGGATTTCGCGCGGCTGGCCCTGCTCAAACAGGACTTCCGGGATCAGCGGACGGCTGTTGTAGTTGGAGGACATGGATGCGCCGTAAGCACCGGTGTCGTGGAACACCAGGTAATCGCCCACTTTCGCCGCCGGAATCGCGCGCGGTTCAACCATGCCGCCCTCCAGCTGGGTAAAGACATCACCCGATTCGCACAGCGGGCCAGCGACCACCGTGTCGAGTGTCTGCTGCTCATCAATTGCCCGCTCATCGCCCGCCATCAGCGAGATATGGTGATAGCTGCCATACATTGAGGGGCGCATCAGATCACTAAAACCAGCATCGACCAGCACGAAGTGACGGCTTCCCATCGACTTCACCGCCCGAACCTGTGACACCAGCACGCCAGCCTCAGCCACCAGGAAACGGCCTGGTTCGATCTCCAGTTTGACCGCGTGACCCAGATACTGAGCTATGCGCTGCCGGGCTGCGTCCCAAAGGCCGAAATAGTGTTCGGTATCGATCGCCTCTTCGTCGTAGCGATAAGGAATAGAAAGACCACCGCCCGCAGAGATCGCCGTCAGATCCTGACCCGACGCCATCACCAGTTCGACCATCGCATCACAGACCTGCTGCAGATGCGCATAATCGACGCCTGAGCCGATATGCATATGGATGCCCACCAGGTTCAGGCCGTGCTGGTTAATGGCCGCCAGCGCCTCGGCTAAGTCGGCGTGCCAGATACCGTGCTTGCTATTTTCGCCGCCGGTATTGGTTTTCTGACTGTGGCCGTGACCAAAACCAGGATTGACCCGCAGCCACACCGCGTGTCCCGGTGACACCGCACCGAGCTGATGCAGCATATCGATCGATCCGGCATTAACCGGCACCTTTAACTCGGTCACCCGCTCCAGCGTCGGCTGATCGAAAAGATCGGCGGTAAAGACGATCTCATCACCACCAGGCTGATAACCAGCGGCCAGCGCACGTTCGATCTCACCCAGCGATACCGAGTCCACTTTCACGCCCGCCGCGCGCATCAGGCGCAGGATATGCGTATTCGAGCAGGCTTTCTGCGCAAAGCGCACCACATCAAAGGCCTGCAGCTGAGCAATACGCGCCTGAATAATCTGCGCGTCGTAGGCCCAGAATGGCCCGGCGTAGCGGCGTGCCAGCGGCAGCAGGTGAGTGGCGTTGAGTGCGGTTTCGGTACTCTGTAATGAACGTGGCATAGCAATTCTCCTGTGGCGATAACCGCATTAAGCCAGAATCGTGTCATAGCGAAAAATATCTGTTTTAATAGCATCTATGCAGAATGGATATAGGTAAACAGCATGGGAAACATTAACTGGCGGCATATCGAAATTTTTCATGCGGTGATGACCAGCGGCAATCTCACGCAGGCCGCCACGCTGCTGCATACATCACAGCCTACCGTGAGCCGTGAGCTGGCACGTCTGGAGCAACAGCTGGGATTAGCGCTGTTCGGACGGGTACGCGGTCGCCTGCAACCGACAGTGCAAGGATTGCGTCTGTTTGAAGAGGTTCAGCGCTCCTGGTACGGTCTGGATCGCATCATGGAAGCGGCTGAAGGGCTGCGCCAGTTCCGTCAGGGTGAGCTGTCGATCGCCTGCCTGCCGGTTTTTTCGCAGTCGCTGTTGCCACCACTGTGTCAGCCCTTTTTAGAGCGCTACCCGGATGTAAGCCTGAATGTAATTCCGCAGGAGTCGCCGCTGCTGGAAGAGTGGCTGTCAGCACAGCGTTACGATATCGGCTTAACCGAAACACAGCACGCTCCGGCCGGTACTGACCGTCTCGCCCTGCTCACCTGCGATGAAGTGTGCGTATTGCCTCAGCATCACCCTCTGAGTCAGCGTACAGAGTTAACGCCGCACGATTTTGCGGGCGAACAGTATGTTAGCCTGTCGCGTAGTGACAGCTATCGTCAGCTGCTGGATGCGCTGTTTCAGGAGCAGGGAGTCGAACGGCGGCTGGTGATGGAGACGCACAGCGCCGCTTCGGTGTGCGCAATGGTCAGGGCGGGGGTGGGGATTTCTATCGTGAATCCGCTGACAGCACTGGATTACGCCGACAGCGGTGTCGTAATGCGGAAGTTCAGCGTGGCGGTGCCGTTTACCGTCAGCCTGGTCAGACCGCAGCACCGCCCCGCGTCAGCGCTGGTCGATACCTTTGTCAGCCATCTGCAACAGCAGGTGGCTGACTTTCCGGCGCGAATCGCCGCCCGCCTGGCTTAAGCGCGAACCCTGGCGGCCGCGCGGCCCGATTTACGGAAGGTAATCAGACAGACCAGCAGACCGATGGCGGCCAGCGCAGCCGCAGCAACCGGCACCGCCGTCAGGCCAAAACCACGGCCAATCACTGCGCCACCGACCCAGGCACCCAGCGCATTACCGACATTAAACGCCGAAATGTTAAGGGTTGAGACCAGGTTCGGTGCTTCTTTGCCGTGACGCACTACGTTAATTTGCAGACCCGGCACCGTCGCAAAGGTTGCCATCGCCCAGAGGAACAGGGTGATCTCCGCCAGCCACAGCGCATGGCTGGTCCAGCTGAACAGCAGCGAGAAGATGGCAATCAGTGAGAAGCTGAGGATCAGGCTGAAGGAGACTTTCCAGTCAGCCAGTTTTCCGCCAAGGATGTTACCGACCGTCAGACCCGCGCCAATCAGGAACAGCGTCCAGCTGACGCCGCGATCACTGATGCCCGTTACCTCTAACAGCAGCGGCGCAATGTAGCTGAACAGCGCAAACATCGCCGCGGCAAAAAACACCGTCATCAGCAGCGACAGCCACAGTTTCCCGTTGGCCAGTGCGCCAATTTCACTCGCCAGATGAACCGGTTTTTCCTGTTTATTGTTGGGAAGACTGACGATCAGGGCGATAAACGCCAGCACGCCGATCACCGCCACACCCCAGAAGGTGGCACGCCAGCCAAACATCTGTCCGAAACTGGTCCCCAGCGGAACGCCCAGCACGTTGGCTAAGGTGAGTCCGGTGAACATCAGCGCGACAGCAGAAGCCTGACGACCGGCAGGCACCAGACTGGCGGCGACCACTGCGCCAATCCCGAAGAAGGCACCATGACAGAGCGCGGTAACGATTCTGGCTAGCATCAGCAGGTTATAGTTGTAAGCCAGCGCACACAGCAGGTTACCGATAATAAATATCACCATCAGCAGAATCAGCGTTTTTTTGCGCGGCAGTCTGGCGGTCAGCAATGCCATAATCGGCGCACCAATCGCTACCCCCAGCGCATAGCCGCTGATCAGCCAGCCTGCCGACGGAATCGACACCTGAAGGTCACGCGCCACCTCCGGCAGCAATCCCATAATGACAAACTCTGTGGTTCCGATGGCGAATGCACTCAACGCCAGCGCCATTAATGCTAAAGGCATAACACTCTCCCGGTTTCATTTGCAGGTGAACCGCACAGACGCGCAGCCCCTCAACGCTTATTAAAATTTGATCTGCGTCACGGTGAGTATTACAGCACAGCGCTGATGCGCCACATAGCCTGTGTGCGGCAAAGGATTATTGCCTAAGCCGCAACAATCCTGCCACTTTGCCGGAACAAATCGCTTTGTCAGCCTGCTGGTAAAGCCCGTTAAAGAGCGCATGACCCAGGGTCAGGTTGTCATTTCCCGCGAAGCGGTTACGCTTTTTAGTGCGTATTTAATTAATAAATCCTTAACGTTGCCGATATATCCCTAATCAATTGCCAGGTGATGTGATCAACTTCTGACGCAGGGAGAGAGAATGCAACGACTCATAGCCTTAATGGTGTTTGGCTTAACCGGCTGCTCGGTGGGTCATTATGAGTACAGTAAAGAGGCTGAAAAACGGGTTGATATGACCGTGACTGGCATTCCTACCGTGCTGGGTTTAGGCACGCTCGGTACCACCATCCCGCTGACGCCGGAGTACAGCCTGACCGCCGCCCATGTGGCAAAGTTTTCGCTTTACCGGGTCAAAGCCTGGCATCCGCAATGCGATCTGGCAGTGGTCTACCACAAAAACAGCGAGATGAACCTGCCACCCAACTTTCGTAACAGCCACATCGGCGATCAGGTCAATCTCTACGGCTACAGTTTTATTTCGGCCATGCCGGTCAGTTCCAGCGGGCAGAACCTGATCAATACCACGCTGGCGAACAGCTGGAATAAACCGGACTGCGTCGTAGTGGCGGCGAATGCGGGGGTGGTCAAAGGGATGTCAGGTGGCGCAGTCTATAACGCCTCTGATGATACGCTGGCGGGCGTGATTATCGGCTACAGCAATAACATCAACGACAATGTCAGCGGTAAGACACTTTATAAGAACGTTGCGCTCTATGTGCCCTATGCAAGGTTTCAGACCTGGCTGGATCAGGCGATTAAATCCTAAGATTTTTTGTCGGGCAAACCGGGATGGTTGCCCATAGGATGTTCGGGCGGATTCAGCCATCTGTCTTTACGGGTTGCTTCGTAGTCCGGGTTAAGAGGATAAGTAATACGATTTTCAGGCTTGCTGGTCTCCCCCACCACTAAAAAGCGTGCCTCGTGCTCGCTGTTATTGATAAAGGTGTGGCAAACGCCAGTGCCCGCCGGAAAGGCCACTGCATCGCCCGGCGACAACGAGTACAGCTCGCCGTTGATCCAGGTGTCAGGATGCCCTTCAAGCACAAAAATGAACTCTTCTTCCGCGCTCTCCGCGTGGGGATAAGACATGCGGCGTCCGGGCAACAGCCTTTCATGGTGAATGCCAAGGCGGGTTAATCCCAGCAACTTACCCAGTGGCGCACCAATCGACATGCGCTCATCGCTGTCGGCATAATGTTCGTTATCTTCGCCTTCCAGCGCTTGCCAGTGGCGAATACAGTCGGGACGTTGCGTCATGATGATTGCTCCAGGTTGATACATTCAGCCTGGCAGAGGGAGCGGTATGACTCAAGCATGGCGAGGCGAACAGCAGACATAAAAAAGGCCGGGATGTCCCGGCCTTTTCTGAGAACAGTCAAACTTACTTGCTGCCTGGACGCAGTGCCGGGAACAGAATCACATCGCGGATAGTGTGGCTGTTGGTAAACAGCATCACCATACGATCAATCCCGATACCCAGACCGGCGGTTGGCGGCAGACCGTGCTCCAGCGCGGTGACATAGTCTTCGTCGTAGAACATCGCTTCGTCGTCGCCAGCATCTTTGGCATTCACCTGCTGCAGGAAACGCTCAGCCTGATCTTCCGCATCGTTCAGCTCTGAGAAGCCGTTACCGATTTCACGACCGCCAATGAAGAACTCAAAGCGATCGGTAATTTCCGGGTTCTCGTCGTTACGACGGGCCAGCGGAGAGACTTCAGCCGGATATTCAGTGATGAAGGTTGGCTGAATCAGATGCGCTTCTGCCGTCTCTTCGAAGATCTCGGTCACGACGCGGCCCAGACCCCAGCTTTTCTCCACTTTGATATGCAGGGATTGTGCAATCGCCACCGCTTTATCAAAGTCTTCCAGATCGGCCAGATCCGTTTCCGGACGGTATTTCTTGATCGCTTCACGCATGGTCAGTTTTTCAAACGGCTTACCGAAATCAAACTCCTGCTCGCCGTAAGGCACGACCGTACTGCCCAGCACATCCTGCGCCAGGGTACGGAACAGGCTTTCGGTCAGTTCGATCAGATCTTTGTAATCCGCATAGGCCATATAGAGTTCCATCATGGTGAACTCTGGGTTATGACGTGGCGAAATACCTTCGTTACGGAAGTTGCGGTTGATCTCGAACACGCGGTCGAAGCCACCCACCACCAGACGCTTCAGGTAAAGCTCTGGTGCAATACGCAGATACATGTCGATATCCAGCGCGTTGTGATGAGTGATGAACGGACGCGCAGAGGCACCGCCCGGGATCACCTGCATCATCGGGGTTTCCACTTCCATAAAGTCGCGGCCCACCATGAACTGGCGAATGCCGGCCATGATCTGAGAACGAATTTTGAAGGTATTGCGTGACTCTTCGTTGGCGATCAGATCAAGGTAACGCTGACGGTAACGGGTTTCCTGATCGGCCAGGCCATGGAATTTGTCCGGTAGCGGGCGTAAGGCTTTGGTCAGCAGGCGCAGTTCTGAACAGTGAATCGACAGTTCGCCGGTCTTGGTTCTGAACAGTTTGCCACGCGCACCCAGGATATCGCCGAGGTCCCATTTCTTGAACTGCTCGTTGTAGATGCCTTCAGCCAGATCGTCACGAGAGACGTAAAGCTGAATCCGGCCGCCCACATCCTGCAGGGTGACGAAAGAAGCTTTACCCATGATACGGCGGGTCATCATGCGTCCGGCGACGCTGACTTCGATACCCAGCGCTTCCAGCTCTTCGTTGCTCTTCTCGCCATAGCTTTCCAGCAGCTGGTTTGAAAGGCTGTCACGACGGAAATCGTTAGGAAACGCCAGACCGTTGGCACGCAGCGCACTCAGCTTTTCGCGGCGCGTTTTCAGTTCGTTATTTAACTCAACGGCGGCATCAGCGCTCTGCGGTTGTTGTTCAGACATGTCTATAACCCTGCTTTTAAACTAGCTTCAATGAATCGATCCAGATCGCCGTCCAGCACCGCCTGGGTGTTACGCGTCTCTACGCCGGTGCGCAGATCTTTGATGCGTGCATCATCGAGAACGTAAGAACGGATCTGACTTCCCCAGCCAATGTCGGACTTGTTGTCCTCCAGCGCCTGTTTCTCAGCATTTTTCTTTTGCATCTCAAGCTCGTACAGCTTCGCTTTCATCTGCTTCATTGCCTGATCTTTGTTCTTGTGCTGAGAACGGTCATTCTGACACTGTGTGACGGTACCGGTTGGAATATGGGTGATACGTACCGCAGATTCCGTTCGGTTAACGTGCTGACCGCCCGCACCCGACGCACGATAAACGTCAATGCGCAGATCGGCTGGGTTGATGTCGATATCAATATCGTCATCGACTTCCGGGTAGATAAAGGCGGAGCTGAATGAGGTGTGACGACGGCCGCCGGAGTCAAACGGGCTCTTACGCACCAGGCGATGCACGCCCGTTTCGGTGCGCAACCAGCCAAAGGCGTAGTCGCCTGACACGCGGATGGTCACAGATTTAATGCCTGCAACTTCACCCTCAGACTCTTCGATAATTTCTGTTTTGAAGCCTTTGGCTTCTGCCCAACGCAGATACATACGCATCAGCATGCTGGCCCAGTCCTGCGCTTCGGTGCCGCCGGAACCCGCCTGCAGATCGATATAGCAGTCAGCGCTGTCATACTCGCCAGAGAACATGCGGCGGAATTCCAGTTCACCCAGCTTGCCCTCAAGGACATCCAGCTCGGCAACCGCTTCGTCGAAAGTCTCTTCGTCTTCCGCTTCTACTGCCAGTTCAAGCAGACCCTGCACATCTTCCAGGCCCTGTGACATCTGATCCAGCGTCTGCACGATCGCTTCCAGCGAGGAGCGCTCTTTGCCCAGTGCCTGAGCACGCTCAGGTTCATTCCAGACATCGGGCTGTTCCAGCTCGGCGTTTACTTCTTCGAGGCGTTCTTTCTTGGCATCGTAGTCAAAGATACCCCCGAAGAACGTCGCTGCGCTCACTGAGGTCCTGAATACGGTTTTTGACCGGGTTGATTTCAAACATGGCTTTAGCGTCTTTCTTATGTTCGATGGGACAGGAAATTTAACGCACAAGTTTACCCGAAACTGGCGGCAGATTGTAGCGCTGAGACAGGGGGCTGAAACCGGGGTTGCGTGAGGGGTCGCATTTGCGCGACATCCTTGCACGCAGCAGGTTAACGCCGGGGATAGTCAGGCTGACGCGCATCTGCCGTGGCCGGAGACGCGCGCGCCCTGTTTAACTCAGTTCAGCGGCCAGATATGGTCGATGATCAGCTGAACCGAGCGGTTACCGCGATACTCATTGATATCCAGCTTGTAGGCCAGTTCGACCTGACGAATGCTGCTGTCGGGCCACAGCGTGGTATCGACATTAAAGGCGATGCCGTCGATCAACGGCCCACCGTCCAGCGGCTCGACCATCACTTTCAGATGTCGCTCACCCACCAGCCGCTGTTGCAGCAGCTTAAATTTGCCGTCAAATGCGGGTTCCGGGAACGCCTGGCCCCAGGGCCCGGCCTCGCGCAGCATCTCAGCGGTCTGCAGGGAGAACTCCTGGGGCTGTAACGCGCCATCTGACCAGATGATGCCCTGCAACGATTCGCCATCCAGCCACTCTCCGACCAGATCGGCAAAGCGCTGACGAAACTCCTCGTAGCGTGCGGTCTCCAGCGATAAACCAGCCGCCATGGCGTGACCGCCGAACTTCATCATCAGACCGGGATTGAGCGTATCGAGACGCTCCAGCGCATCGCGCAGATGCAGGCCGGCAATCGAACGGCCCGAGCCTTTCAGCGTGCCGTCGCCCGCCGGAGCAAAGGCAATCACCGGACGATGGAAGCGCTCTTTGAGACGGGAGGCGAGGATCCCCACCACACCCTGATGCCATTCGGGATGATAGAAGGCTAGCCCCAGCGGCAGGTCGCTCTGCTCACGTTCCAGCGCCTGACACAGCGCCAGCGCTTCGCTCTGCATGCCCTGCTCTATCTCTTTGCGCGTCTGGTTCAGCGCGTCCAGCTCACTGGCTAACATCCGCGCCTGACTGAGATCCTCAGTTATTAACAGCGCCACGCCCACCGACATATCGTCGAGCCGGCCTGCGGCGTTGAGCCGTGGTCCCAGCGCAAAGCCGAGATCGCTGGCCGCCAGCTGACGGGCATCGCGATTAGCAATCTCCAGCAGTGCCCGGATGCCTGGACGGCATTTTCCGGCACGGATGCGACTGAGCCCCTGCCACACCAGAATACGGTTATTGACGTCGAGCGGCACCACATCGGCAACCGTGCCCAGCGCGACCAGATCCAGCATCTCCGCCAGATTCGGTTCAGTGCGGGTAGTGCCAAACCAGCCCTGGGTGCGCAGATGGGCGCGTAGCGCCAGCATCAGATAGAACGCCACGCCCACGCCCGCCAGCGCGCGTGAGGGGAAGTTGCAGTCCGGCAGATTGGGATTCACGATCGCCTCAGCGGCCGGTAAGGTCTCGCCCGGCAGATGGTGGTCGGTAATCAGCACCGGAATCCCGTGTTGATGGGCAAAATCAACGCCGGCGTGGGAGGAGATGCCGTTATCGACCGTCAGGATCATCGCGGCACCGCGCGCCCGCGCCTGCTCAACCACTTCCGGACTGAGGCCATAACCATCTTCAAAGCGGTTAGGCACCAGATACTGCACGTTACCGCCGCCCATGCTGCGCAGCGCCATCACCGTGAGCGCAGTACTGGTCGCACCATCGGCATCAAAGTCGCCCACCACCATAATGCGACGTCCATCCAGCAGCGCCTGATGCAGCAGTTCCACCGCGCGATCAATCCCGCTTAAGGACTGGTACGGCAGCAGATTTTTCGCACCGCGCTCCAGCTCTGCGGCGTCACGCACGCCGCGTTGCAGATAGAGCCGTTTCAGCAGCGGCGGCAGCGTTGCCGGTAGCGCATCATCAACCGTCACCTCACGGCGACGCAGTTCCACTTCCTGTTTTACCACCGATTAACCACCACGCTTCTGATTGTCCAGCACCTGCTTCAGCTCCTGTGGCGACTGATAACCTGGGATCATCATGCCGGTATCGGTCAGCATCGCGGGTGTACCCTGAATGCCGAACAGCACGCCCAGTTTGTAGTGCTGAGCAATATCAATTTTGCAACTGTCTGGTGCGGCCATTTTCGGCGTATTGCCTTTCATCGCCTCATCAAACGCTTTATTGCGATCAGCGCTGCACCAGATCGCTTTCATCGCTGGTTCAATCTGACCGTTCAGCCCTTCACGCGGAAACGCCAGGTAGCGCACGGTGATGCCCAGCGCATTGTAGTCCGCCATCTGCTCGTGCAGCTTGTGACAGTAGCCACAGGTGATATCAGTGAAGACGGTGATCACGTGCTGCTCTTTAGGCGCTTTGTAGACAATCATCTCCGGCACCAGCGCTTCGACTTTTTTGTCCAACAGCTGGTTGGTGACATTGACCGGCTGTTTGCCGCTGACGTCATAAAGCGGACCCTGAATCATATGTTTGCCGTCGTCGGTAACATAGAGCACGCCGCTTTCCGACAGCACGGTTTTAAAGCCCGGCAGCGGTGACGGGCTGATCTCCGTCTGGTTCAGACCGAGCTTTTTAAGTGATTGCTGAATGGCGCTGTCATCGGCCTGTGCGAGGCCGGAAAAGGCGCTGGCTAACAGGGCCAGCATCGCAAAATGCTTGTTCATTTTTATCCTTATAGCCGCGAATCACGCTCGCGGATGGTGTTGTTGATGCAACTGACGCAGACGCTCCGTAGCGACGTGCGTATAAATTTGGGTGGTGGAGAGATCGCTGTGTCCCAGCAGCATCTGTACGACACGCAGATCGGCGCCGTGGTTCAGCAGATGGGTCGCAAAGGCGTGGCGCATTACATGCGGCGACAACTTTTCGCTGTCGATCCCCGCCAGCGTGGCGTAGTGCTTAATGCGATGCCAGAAGGTCTGACGCGTCATCTGCTGTGCCCGGTTGCTGGGAAACATCACGTCCAGCGTCTGCCCATTGAGCAGCCACGGACGACCATGTTCCATATATTGCTCCAGCCAGTAAACCGCTTCTTCACCTAAAGGCACAAGCCGCTCTTTATCCCCTTTACCGATAACCCGGACGACGCCCTGTCGCAGGCTGATATCGCTGAGCGTCAGGCCAATCAGTTCGGAGACGCGCAGACCGGTGGCGTAAAGCAGCTCCAGCATCGCCTTGTCGCGCAGCTCCAGCGGGATATCGATATTGGGTGCCTGCAACAATCGCTCGACCTGGGCTTCACTGAGATCTTTCGGCAAACGCTGCGGCAGTTTTGGCGCGGACAGCAGCGCACTGGGATCGTCCGGGCGAAGCTTTTCGCGATAAAGATACTGGAACAGGCGACGCATGGCGCTGAGCAGCCGCGCTGAACTGGTCGCCTTGTAGCCTCCCTCCAGCCGTTCGGCCAGAAACTGCTGCAGATCCAGCGGCGCAACACTGAGCAGCGTCAGTTGGTGATGCGCCAGCCAGCCGGTCAGCGTCTGGAGATCCTGGCGATAGGAGGAGAGTGTGTTCTGCGCCAGATTGCGTTCAATCCAGAGCGCATCAAGAAACTGTTCTGTCAGATCGCTGTCCTGCACGTTATCTCCGCCGTCTGGTGTAAAATCATGCTCATTATGCCTGATTCAGCAGCGCTTCTGGTACAATTGCGCCAAAGTCAGTATTTACAGAGTGTTATCTGCATGAAAATCGGTCTTTTTTACGGTTCCAGTACCTGTTACACCGAAATCGTAGCGGAGAAAATTCGCGATTTTATTGGCGAAGAGTTAGTCACGCTGCATAACGTCAAAGATGACGACCCGCGCCTGATGGAGCAGTATGATTTGCTGATCATGGGCATCCCGACCTGGGATTTCGGTGAGTTGCAGGAGGACTGGGAGGCGATCTGGACACAGTTGCCCGCGCTGAATCTGCAAAACAAGATTGTCGCACTCTATGGTATGGGCGATCAGATTGGCTATGGCGAGTGGTTTTTAGATGCGCTCGGCATGCTGCACGATTTGCTGCAGCCAATGGGCGTGCGTTTTGTCGGCTACTGGCCACTTGAAGGCTATGAGTTCACCAGCCCGAAACCACTCAGTGCCGATGGCTCGCAGTTTGTCGGTCTGGCGCTTGATGATGTGAATCAGTTTGAGGTTACCGATGAGCGCGTTGAGCAGTGGTGCGAGCAGGTGTTAACCGAAACCGCTGCACTGCTCTGACTGGCCTTGCCTGCCCCGCTGACGTTAATGCCGCGCCTTGCTTAAACAGCAGGCGCGTAACGCACGCCATTCGCCAGGCTGCATATTGTCCCGCATCAGCCAAAAGCGCAGCGTGGCACCCTTTTCACTCCGGGCCACCAGCAGCAGGCCAATCGGTAACCAGCGTAGCGGCTGGGTCGGTCGCCAGCGTTTTCCCTGCCAGATCCAGCAATGAACCCCTTCCCGCTGTAACCCGCCGTGCCGCTGAATCAATCGCCGGAAGCTGCGCCAGCCCTCAGCCAGCAACAGCAGAATAATCGGCGCTTTAATCAGCCAGCCGCCCACCGGCAGCGTCATCATGACTACGCCCGTTACTGCGGCCACCAGCCAGGCGCACAGTATTGCGCACGCCAGGCGAGAGGGACGCAGCTTACATTGCCACCGGGCCGCGGTCATGGTTACGCTGCTGGATCAAATTCACCATCCGCTTAAGCTCTGGATCCTTTGGCTCCCCGTGATTCATCAGCCAGTTGAACAAATCGGGATCGTCACTCTTCAGCAGATTAACAAAGACCTGCTTATCGGTGTCGTTCAGCGTGTCATACTCAAATTTGAAGAACGGCATAATAGCCACATCCAGTTCCAGCATGCCGCGACGGCAGGCCCACTGAATACGTGATTTATCATTAATATCCATGCATCAATTTCCACAATTCACAACGTGGCGCCTAGTGTAACCTGGTTTAATGCGGCTCGCAGGCGCAGCATCGCAGGCTGTGCAACCTGCCCCATTTCAGATAGCACGTTTTCAGGGTTATCACGCCTTTTGTGCGCCGTTTTCCGTAAACAGGTTGCATTGCCAGTCGGCTCTTTTAACATTGAAGACAATGTTCCGGATGAACCTTCTTATACAGGATATCTCCATGCCCACTTTTACATTACCGCCGCGCCAGCCTGCCGCGTCCTCTCGTCTGCCGTTAACCCTGATGTCACTGGATAGCTGGGCGCTGGTTTCCATTACCGGTGCCGACAGCACCTCTTACCTGCAGGGTCAGTTAACGCTGGATGTCGCGGCGCTGGATGCAGACCACCATTCGCCCGCCGCTCACTGCGATGCTAAAGGCAAAATGTGGAGCAATATGCGCCTGTTCCATCGCGGCGAAGGCTATGCCTGGCTGATACGCCGTGAACTGCGTGACACCCAGCTGACCGAGTTAAAAAAATACGCCGTGTTTTCGAAAGTGACGATGGCGGCTGACGATGAGTCCGTGTTGCTTGGCGTAGCCGGTTTTCAGGCGCGGGCCGCGCTGGCGAATCTGTTTGATAGCCTGCCCGACAGTGAGAAACCGGTCGTGCAGCAGGGAGAAACCACGCTGCTGTGGTTTGCCCATCCGGCCGAGCGTTTTTTGTTTGTCACCTCGCTGTCTCAGGCAGAAGCGCTGAAGCAAAAGCTCAACGATGATGCACAGTTTAATGACAGTCAGCAGTGGCTGGCGCTGGATATTGAAGCAGGGATTCCGGTGATCGATCCGGCCACCAGCGTGCAGTTTATTCCGCAGGCCACCAACCTGCAGGCGCTGGATGCCATCAGCTTCAAAAAGGGCTGCTATGCCGGTCAGGAGATGGTAGCCCGGGCGAAATATCGCGGTGCCAACAAACGCGCACTCTACTGGCTGGCGGGTCAGGCAAGTCATCTGCCTGAAGCTAATGCCCCGCTGGAGTTGCAGATGGGTGAACGCTGGCGTCGTACCGGCAGCGTGCTGGCTGCGGTACAGTTAGATGACGGGATCAGCTGGATTCAGGTCGTGATGAATAACGATCTGGAGCCGGACAGCGTGCTGCGGGTTGAAGGTGACGAAGGCGGGCATCTGACCATCCAGCCGCTGCCCTACTCGCTGGCTGAAGAGTGATGTAATCGCATGGCCCTCTCATTAACGGAAGGGCCATGCCGCAATCTACTCAGCGCACATAAAAATAGATGGCGCAGAAGTGGCAGAGACTGCCGCCCAGCACGAACAAATGCCAGATGGCGTGGTTAAAGGGAATGCGGCGCGCCACATAGAAAATCACCCCCAGCGAATAGATAATTCCGCCTGCGGCCAGCAGCCAGATGCAGCCCGGCGGCAGGATCATCGCCAGCTGATAAACCACAATCAGCGACAGCCACCCCATACAGAGATAGGTCACCAGCGACAGCGCTTTAAAGCGATGCGCAATCGTGAGCTTGAACACAATACCCGCCAGTGCCAGCCCCCAGATCACCGCCATTAATCCATACGCCAGCGGCGTCCTCAGACCGACCAGCAGAAACGGCGTGTAGGTGCCCGCAATCAGCAGATAGATGGCGCAGTGATCCAGCTTTTTCAGCCAGGGTCTGGCCGGTCCATCCGGGATAGCGTGATAGAGCGTCGAGGCCAGAAACAGCAGAATCATGCTGCCGCCATAGAGGCTGTAACTGATAAAGGTGATGGTGTCAGCCTGCCTCTCAGTGGCCTGATTAATCATCAATACCAGGCCGACGATACCAAACAGGCAGCCGAGTCCGTGACTGATACTGTTGGCAATTTCTTCAGCAACTGAATAGCCCGCAGCGGGCCGGTGTTTGTGAGAGAGTGTGGTGGTCATATCAGGTTCCTGAACAGCTCCATAGCAATGATAACGGTTACCCAGCGTAGCCAATAATTTTTTCAGTGTACACGTGTACGCTAAAATTATTTGCTGAAATTGACTCTCCGTTAAACCGGGTGATGAATCTGGTAAACTGACCGCCGGTCAACTGTTCAATGAGTCATCCATGTTTTCGCATCGCGATCTCGCCCGTCTTAACGATCTGGAAATACAGGTCTATCAGTTCATCATTAAGCACCGCGAAGGCGTCAGCTACATGACGATCCGCGAACTGGCTGAACAGGCTGGAGTCTCCACCACCACCGTGCTGCGTTTCTGCCGCAAGATGGATTGTGAAGGCTGGTCAGAATTCCGCATCCGCCTGCGCTTAAGCGAACAGGAGCGCACGCCGCTGCTCAATACGGCGGGTGTCAGCGAGATGCTGAGCTTTTTTAAAAGTATTAATAACCCGGAATTTGAACAGCTCATCACGCAGGCCGCGCAGAAAATTAATCAGGCGGAGCAGGTCTTCTTTATTGGCGTCGGCACCTCCGGCAGCCTGGCAAAATATGGTGCGCGTTTTTTCTCAAACCTCGGAAAATTCAGCCATGCGATTGATGACCCCTATTACCCGGTCAGCCCTGATCTCTATGAAAATGCCGTCGCCATTATTTTATCTGTCTCCGGCGAAACTGAAGAGATCCTGCGCATTGCCAGCCAGTTCAGCCTGAATAAGTGCAAAATCATTGCGATAACCAATACGGAAAGCTGCTCGCTGGCGAAGATTGGTGATTTCAACCTCTGCTACCATGTGCCGATTATCCGCATGGCCGACAATTCTGACATTACGACTCAGGTGCCGGTGACCTATATTATTGAAGCGATAGGTCGCCAGCTGGGGAAATAAAACAGCCTGTTTTTTGGATGTAACAAACGCAATTATTCGCGCACTGTTATATCGTGACTTTCAATATTTCCTTGCTACACTCAGCTCAATTTCAATATCCGTAATGGGGTGAAGCATGAGTGCAGAATTGCAGTTACCTAAAGGCTTTCTTTGGGGCGGTGCGGTCGCCGCGCATCAGGTTGAAGGCGGCTGGGATCAGGGCGGCAAAGGCGTCAGCATTGCTGACGTGATGACCGGCGGTTCACATGGCGTTGACCGTGTCATCACCGACGGCGTGCAGCCTGGCCACTTCTACCCGAACCACAAAGGCGTGGAGTTTTACTCCCATTACAAACAGGATGTCGCGCTGTTTGCCGAGATGGGCTTCAAATGTTTCCGTACCTCTATTGCCTGGACCCGCATCTTCCCCAACGGGGATGAGCAGCAGCCCAACGAAGCGGGCCTGCAATTCTATGACGATCTGTTTGATGAACTGCTGAAATATGGCATTGAACCGGTCATCACCCTTTCGCACTTCGAAATGCCTTATCACCTGGTCAAAGAGTATGGCGGCTGGCACAACCGCAAAGTGGTCGACTTCTTTGTGCGCTTCAGCGAAGTGGTGCTGAATCGCTATAAGAACAAAGTGAAATACTGGATGACCTTTAACGAGATAAACAACCAGCGTAACTGGCAGTATCCGCTGTTTGGTTACTGCTGTTCAGGCGTGATCTTTACCGAGCATGAGAAACCTGAACAGGCGATGTATCAGGTAATGCACCACCAGTTTGTTGCCAGCGCCAAAGTAGTGAAGCTCGGTCACGACATCAATCCTGACTTACAGATTGGCTGCATGATCGCCATGGTGCCGATCTATCCATTCTCCTGCCACCCGGACGATGTGGTGCTGGCGCAGGAATCGATGCACCAGCGCTATGTGTTCAGTGACGTTCAGATGCGTGGCTACTATCCGGCCTACACTCTGAAAGAGTGGGCGCGCAAAGGTTACGACATTCAGATGGAAGCGGACGATGCCGAAACACTGCGCCAGGGCTGCGCAGACTATGTCGGTTTCAGCTACTACATGAGCAACGCTGTGAAAACTGATGCCAGCGGCGTTGACGACCCGATCACCGGCTTTGAAGGCGTGGTGAAAAACCCACATGTGAAGGCGTCTGACTGGGGCTGGCAGATCGATCCGGTTGGCCTGCGCTATGCCATGAACGAGCTGTATGAGCGTTACCAGAAACCGCTGTTTATTGTTGAAAACGGCTTTGGTGCTATCGATAAGCCCAACGCTGACGGGCTTATTGAAGATGATTACCGCATCGACTATCTGCGTGCGCATATCGAAGAGATGAAGAAAGCCGTGGCGTACGATGGTGTTGAATTAATGGGCTATACCCCGTGGGGCTGCATCGATTGCGTCTCTTTTACCACCGGCCAGTACGACAAACGTTACGGCTTTATTCATGTGAATAAAAACGATGATGGCAGCGGCGATTTTTCTCGTGGGAAGAAGAAGAGCTTTGGCTGGTATCAGCAGGTTATCGCCAGTAACGGCGAAAACCTGTAAGTCATCACGCCGCATCAGCGGCGAAGCGAGTTAACGCCCACCGGCAGCGTCAATGATGCTGCCGGTGATGTAAGAGGCCGCATCGCTGGCCAGCCAGACGATCGCCTCCGCCACCTCTTCTGCCTCACCGCCACGTCCCATCGGGATCACGCTGGCCAGCCTGTCCACCCTGCCCGGCTCTCCGCCATCGGCATGCATCTCTGTATAGATGAATCCCGGACGTACGCCATTGACCCGAATCCCCTGCTGCGCCACTTCCAGCGACAATCCTTTGGTCAGCGTATCCATCGCTCCTTTTGAGGCAGCGTAATCAACATATTCGCCAGGCGCACCGGTACGTGACGCGGCCGACGAGACGTTTACAATCGCGCCGCCCTGACCGCCGTGATGGGTGCCCATCCGCTTAACCGCCTCACGACAGCAGAGAAAAGATCCGATGACGTTGGTAGCAAAGACCTTATGCAGGCGCGTCGCATCCAGTTGCTCGGTGCGGCACTGCTGAAACAGAATCCCGGCGTTGTTCACCAGCAATGCCAGCGGCACAGGCTGCTGGTCGAGCTGCGCAAACATCGCCATCAGCTGAGCTTCATCACTGATATCCGCCTGAACCGCAAAGGCTTCACCGCCCTGCTGCTGGATCTGCGCCACCAGCTGTTGCGCTTCGGCCTCGCGCTGACGATAGTTCACCGCGACCCGGTAACCCCGGGCTGCCAGTAACAGCGACGTGGCCCGTCCGATACCGCGGCTGCCACCCGTAACCAGTGCCAGTTTCATGCTGAATCTCCAGTAAAAAAGGGCCGACGAATCGGCCCCTGATGGTTAATGCTTACCTGCGGGGAGCTTACTGATAATCGCTCATCGGCACGCAGGAGCAGAACAGATTACGGTCTCCAAACACATCATCCAGACGTTTTACCGTCGGCCAGTATTTGTTATGGCTGCCCGCCGGGAAGACCGCCAGTTCACGGCTGTAAGGATGTGACCACTCACTGACGATTTCCAGCTGGGTATGCGGTGCATTAACCAATGGATTATCGTCCAGCGGCCATTCACCACCCGTTACCCGGTCAATCTCCATGCGAATCGCCAGCATCGCGTCGATAAAGCGATCGAGTTCGATTTTGCTCTCTGACTCGGTCGGCTCCACCATCAGCGTACCCGCCACCGGGAAAGACATAGTTGGCGCATGGAATCCGTAATCGATCAGGCGCTTAGCGATATCCAGCTCACTGATGCCGGTCTGCTCTTTCAGCGGACGGATGTCGAGAATACATTCATGCGCCACGCGACCATCACGACCGGTGTAGAGCACCGGATAGGCAGACTGCAGGCGGCTGGCGATATAGTTGGCATTCAGAATCGCGACCGAGCTGGCCTGTTTCAGCCCTTCGGCGCCCATCATGCGAATGTACATCCAGCTGATCGGCAGAATAGAGGCGCTGCCAAACGGCGCTGCGGAGACCGCGCCCTGCTGCGTCAGTACACCATCGATCTGTACCACGCTATGTCCCGGAACAAACGGAGCCAGGTGCGCCTTCACGCCAATCGGTCCCATACCCGGACCGCCGCCGCCGTGCGGAATGCAGAAGGTTTTGTGCAGATTGAGGTGCGAGACATCTGCGCCGATGTAGCCTGGCGTAGTGATGCCGACCTGCGCATTCATGTTCGCGCCATCCAGATAAACCTGACCGCCATACTGATGCACGATCTGGCACACTTCACGGATGGTCTCTTCATAGACGCCGTGGGTAGAAGGATAAGTCACCATGATGCAGGAGAGCTGGTCGGCCGCCTGAGCCGCTTTTTCACGCAGGTCGCCGAGGTCGATGTTGCCCTGTTTATCGCAGGCTACCACTACCACGTCCATGCCCGCCATCTGGGCTGAGGCCGGGTTGGTGCCGTGCGCCGAACTCGGAATCAGACAGAGATGACGATCGCCCTCGCCGCGGCTTTCGTGATAGCGGCGGATCGCCAGCAGCCCGGCATATTCACCCTGTGCGCCGGAGTTTGGCTGCATACAGAGTGCATCATAGCCGGTGAGCTGCACCAGCCACTGCGACAGCTGGCCGATCATCTGCAGATAGCCGGTGGCCTGTTCAGCCGGGCAGAACGGATGCAGTTCCGCAAATTCCGGCCAGGTGATCGGGATCATCTCGGCGGCTGCGTTAAGCTTCATGGTGCAGGAACCCAGCGGGATCATCGCCTGATTCAGCGCCAGATCCTTTTTCTCCAGGCTGTGCATGTAACGCATCATCTCGGTTTCGCTGTGATGACGGTTGAACACCGGATGGGTCAGGATCTCGCTGTGGCGTTGCAGCCCAGCAGGAATCGCGTGGCTTTCGCTGGCGACTTCGCTGTCAAGTTTTTCCAGATTCTGGCCGTGTTCATCACCCAGCAGAATGGCGAGCAGCGCCAGTATATCTTCGCGGCAGGTGGTTTCATCCAGCGTGATGCCAACGGCATTATGGATGTCGCTACGCAGGTTAACGCCAAAGCTCAGGGCACGGTTCAGCACGGCGGCTTTATCCGCCACTTCCACCGTCAGCGTATCAAACCAGTGCTGATGACGCAGCTTCAGGCCACCCTGCTGCAGTCCGGCTGCCAGGATGTTGGTAAAGCGGTGAATGCGTGAGGCAATGCGTTTCAAACCAGCCGGGCCGTGGAACACCGCGTAAAGACCGGCGATGTTTGCCAGCAGAACCTGCGAAGTACAGATGTTGGAGTTGGCCTTTTCACGGCGGATATGTTGTTCACGGGTCTGCATCGCCATACGCAGCGCCGTGTTGCCCGCGGCATCACGTGACACACCGATGATGCGGCCTGGCATAGAACGCTTATGCTCGTCGCGGCTGGCGAAGAAGGCAGCATGCGGGCCGCCGTAACCCATAGGCACGCCGAAACGCTGAGCTGAACCAAAGACGATGTCTGCGCCCTGCTTGCCTGGCGCTTCCAGTAAGACCAGCGACATAAAGTCCGCCGCCACGCTGACCACCACTTTGCGTGCTTTCAGCCCGGCAATCAGCGCGCTGTAATCGTGCGCCTCACCGGTGGTGCCTACCTGTTGCAGCAGTACACCAAAGAGATCGTCGTGATCGGATGCCTTGTTGGCGCTATCGATGATCAGCTCGAAGCCGAACGTCGCCGCACGGGTACGAACCACATCCAGCGTCTGCGGATGAATATCGTCGGCAATGAAGAATTTATTGGCGTTTTTGAGTTTACTGACGCGTTTTGCCATCGCCATCGCTTCGGCAGCGGCAGTGGCTTCATCCAGCAGCGAGGCGGACGCGATATCCATCCCGGTGAGATCCAGCGTCAGCTGCTGGAAGTTCAGCAGTGCTTCCAGACGGCCCTGCGAGACTTCAGGCTGATACGGCGTATAGGCAGTATACCAGCCCGGATTTTCCAGCATGTTACGCAGGATGACTGGCGGGGTGATGACCGCGCTGTACCCCATACCGATCCAGGATTTGTAACGCAGGTTCTGGCTGGCAATGGCTTTCAGTTCGGCCAGCGCCTGCTGTTCCGTGGCCGCTTCGCCTACGGCGGGTGGGCCTGGCAGCTGAATGTCGGCAGGCACAATCGTGCTGATTAACGCTTCCAGCGAACGGGCACCAATTGCATCAAGCATCTGCGCCTGCTGCTCAGGTGAAGGACCAATATGGCGCTCAATGAATGCACCGTTGTGTTCAAGCTGGCTGAGAGTCTGAGTCATTAGCAGTAAATCCTGAATCGGGCTGGGGGAACCGGAGAGCAAACAGAAATCTGCGGCCTCTGCACGAGGCCGCCTGACGACTACTCGTCGATGGAGGCTTTATAAGCATCCGCATCCAGCAGCGTGTCGATTTCAGACGCGTCGCTGGCTTTAATTTTAAATAACCAGCCGCCGTCATAAGGCTCGCTGTTGACCTGCTCCGGTGAGTCAGTCAGTGCTTCGTTGACCGCGACAATCTCACCGCTGATTGGCGCATAGATATCTGAAGCCGCTTTAACGGATTCTGCGACCGCGCACTCTTCACCGGCGGCAAACGTCGCGCCCACATCAGGCAGATCGACAAATACCATGTCGCCCAGTAATTCCTGCGCATGTTCAGTAATCCCCACCGTGTAGCTGCCATCGGCTTCTTTGCGCACCCATTCGTGGCTGTCGCGGTACTTCAACGTATTCGGCACATTGCTCATTGGCCATTTCTCCTGAATAAAATTTACTGGGCGACCGGTTTACCGGCGCGGACAAAAACGGGACGGGTAACCTGGACGGGCATCTGGCGGTTACGGATCTCAACGATGGCGGTGCTGCCGACGGAGGCCGGTACACGCGCCAGAGCGATGCTGCAACCCAGTGTCGGTGAGAAAGAGCCACTGGTGATGATCCCCTCCTGCGGCTGCCCCTGGTCATCGGTGAAACGCACCGGCTGGCCGTTACGCAGCACCCCTTTTTCTGTGAGGATCAGCCCCACCAGTTTTTCGGCGTCGCGTTCACGCTGCAGTTCCAGTGCTTCCCGACCAATGAAATCGCGGTCAGCGGGTTCCCAGCACACTGTCCAGCCCATGTTGGCAGCCAGCGGTGAAACGCCTTCGTCCATCTCCTGACCATACAGATTCATACCCGCTTCCAGACGCAGCGTGTCGCGTGCGCCCAGTCCAGCAGGTTTTACACCAGCAGCCAGCAGACGCTGCCAGAAATCGGCCGCCTCACCTGCAGGCATCGCAATTTCATATCCCGCTTCACCGGTGTAGCCGGTGGTAGCGATAAACAGGTCACCTGACTGCACACCGAAAAAGGGCTTCATGCCAGCAACAGCCTGACGCTGCTCCTCGCTGAACAGTGTCTGAGCTTTCTGCTGCGCCTGTGGGCCCTGCACAGCAATCAGCGCCAGGTCATCGCGTTCCGTCAGCGTAATGCCATAGCCCTGCGCGTGTTGCGTGATCCAGGCAAGATCGTTTTCACGGGTCGCGGAGTTCACCACCAGCCGGAAGAACTCTTCGCTCATAAAGTAAACAATCAAATCGTCAATGACGCCACCCGAAGCATTCAGCATCCCGGTATAGAGCGCTTTGCCTGGCTGCGTCAGTTTTGCCACATCATTCGCCAGCAGGTAGCGCAGGAATTCGCGGGTACGGGGGCCTGTCAGGTCGACGATGGTCATGTGAGAGACATCAAACATCCCGGCGTCGGTTCGCACCACATGATGTTCATCCATCTGGGAGCCATAGTGCAGCGGCATCATCCAGCCATGAAAATCCACCATGCGGGCACCGCAGGCCTGATGCTGTTCAAACAGAGGTGTTTGCTGAGTCATAACCATCCTGTGCAGAAGCGAGTGAGTGCAAAAGTGCGCCGGAATTCAGTGCCGACGCAAACGTTCTCTTACGGCTGACGTTACCACCGAATCTGACGATTAACCATAAGCAAACCGGGGTCGAAAGCAGAGGCACAGCCTAACCAGGAACCGCTGCTGGCAGGATAAAAAACTGCAATTTTGTGATTAATCGCGCAATAAATGCAGGGTTTTTAAATATACGCAGCAAATTTATGCGAGATGCCGTTCAGGATGTTAAAAAAATCCCGCTGTCACTGAAGGGGAAGATGAGAAAAAGTAATGCGAAATTGCTCGCAAAATTAGAATAAATCAAACGAAGACCCCTGCTGGTGCAGCGTTGCCTTTTGGTGGTGCAGAGGAGTTCAGGCATAAAAAAGCCAGCAGATGCTGGCTTATCAGGAGGCGTGGATTTAGCGTAGCCAGGCGGGTAGATCATTCAGGCCCATCGCCTGCTTCAGCATTATAGGTTTTACCCCTGGCAGACGATCAGCCAGCTTCAGACCGACGTCACGCAGCAGTTTTTTCGCCGGATTATTGCCGGCGAACATCTCCCGGAAGCCTTGCATGCCTGCCAGCATCATTGCGGCCCTGTGTTTACGGCTGCGCTCGTAGCGACGCAGGTAGAGGTGCTGACCAATATCTTTGCCCTGCTGATGCAGACGACGAATCTCACCAATCAACTCGGCGGCGTCCATAAAGCCAAGGTTTACGCCCTGCCCCGCCAGCGGATGAATGGTGTGAGCCGCATCGCCCACCAGCGCCAGACGGTGTGCCGCAAAGTTGCGGGCATAACGCGCTACCAGCGGGAACGATTTGCGCTCGCTTTCCAGCTTGCACAGCCCGAGCCGCATATCAAATGCCACCGAGAGCTGCTGATTGAACAGCGCTTCCGGCATGGTTTCCAGACGGCTCGCTTCCTGCGGCGAGAGCGACCAGACGATGGAGCTCAGATGCGGATCCTGCATTGGCAGGAAAGCCAGAATACCGTCGCCATGAAACACCTGCCGCGCCACCGCGTCGTGCGGCTTCTCAGTACGGACGTTAGCCACTAACGCATGGTGATCGTAATCCCAGAAGGTCAGCGGAATGTCGGCTTTGTTGCGCAGCCAGGAGTTAGCGCCATCAGCGGCAATCATTAATCGCGCGCTTAACATGCTGCCATCCTGCAGGGTAACAAAGGCTTCGTTGTCACCAAACGCCACCTGCTGTAACTGCGAGTGTGCCATTATCGTCACGTCGCTGCAGGCGCTGGCACGCTGCCAGAGCGCATGGTGGATCACCGGGTTTTCGATGATATGGCCCAGATGCGACAAGCCCTGCTGCTCATCATCGAAAGCGATGGCGCCGAAGCTGTCCTTATCCCACACTTCCATGCCGTGATACGCGCTGGCACGCAGTGAGAGTATGGTCGACCAGACATCCAGCTTCTGCAGCAGCCGTTCGCTGGCGGCGTTGATTGCCGACACGCGAATTGACGGGGACGCACTCAGCGCCAACGGTGGCTCCGGCGATTTTTCCAGTACGGCGATGCGCAGTCCGCTGCCCTGCAAGCCGCAGGCCACAGCGAGTCCCACCATACCGCCACCGGCAATCACCACATCAAAAGTTTGCATCTGAGCCTCTTTATTAACGCTTAACCCAGCCAAGCGTACGCTCAGCCAGTTGATTTCGTAGCCACGGCAGATGATCCATCGCCAGCAGGCCCAGGTTACGTCCTGCCACCATCGGACCATAGCGATTCGCAAAAACGCGAACCAGTCCGTCGGTGATACCGATGGTGGCGGCGCGATCGGGCTGACGACGCTGCTGATAATGATGCAGCACTGCATAGCTGCCCGGATCCTGCTGTTGACGATGGGCGGCGGCCAGCGTTTCAGCCAGCGACATCACATCGCGCAGGCCGAGGTTAAAGCCCTGCCCGGCAATCGGATGCAGCGTCTGCGCCGCATTGCCCATCACCGCCACGCGATGCGTCACCGGCGACATCGCCTGGTGCAGCGCCAGCGGGTAATACTCGCGCTGGCCGGTGTGCGTGAATTTGCCCAGCCGCCAGCCAAAAGCACGTTGCAGCTGGCTCAGGAATTCGGATTCGCTCCACTGCTCAATGCGTTCACGCTGCGAAAGCGGATGACACCAGACCAGCGAGAGACGGTTGCCGGACATCGGCAGCAGCGCCAGCGGGCCGTGCTCCGTGAAACGCTCAAACGCCCGGCCCTGATGGGGCAGCGCGGTTGAGACATTGGCAATCACGGCGAGCTGCTGATAGTCGTCCCGTTGCCACTGAATGCCGCACGAGGCGGCCAGCGCAGAGCGCGTGCCATCTGCTGCCACCAGCAGTTTGCCGCTGAGTTGCTCGCCACTGTCCAGCGTCACCTCAACCTGCTGTTCACTACGGTGTGCCTGGGTGACGCGCGCCGGGCAGCGCAGCGTCACGCCTGGCGCTTTTTTCAGTTCAGCAAACAGCCGCTGACCGACGTCAAACAGCTCGACCACCTGTCCCAGCGCCGGAATAGCGTAATCAGTCGCCGCCATCGACACAAAGCCGGAATGTCCGCGATCGGAGACATGGATGTCGGTAATCGGTGTGGCACAACGGGCGATGTGCTGCCACAGGTTGATGTCCGCCAGCTGCTGGCAGGTTCCGGCAGAGAGCGCAATGGCGCGGCCATCGAAACCGGGATGCGCTCTGCTGCCTGGCTCGCTGCTTTCAATCAGCGTTACCGGCAGTGTGCCCTGGGTCAGATGAGAGATCGCCAGCGCCAGCGTCGCCCCGGTCATGCCGCCTCCGGCAATCAGAATCGTCATGCCTGTTTTGCCGCCGCCATCAGTGCTTCAATCTCATCGGCTTCTTTCACGACGCTGTCGGTGAGATTCTCAATGCCATCTTCAGTGATGACAATGTCATCTTCGATTCGGATGCCGATGCCGCGATACTGAGCGGGCACATCCGCATCCGGTCCGATATAAAGACCCGGCTCAACGGTTAACACCATGCCCGGTTCCAGAATCCGGTCGCGACTTGGGGTGCCGTAGTGACCGACGTCATGAACATCCAGCCCCAGCCAGTGGCCCAGTCCATGCATATAGAACTGGCGATGCACGTCCTCGGCGATCAGGGTATCGATGTCGCCCTCCAGGATACCCAGTTCCACCAGACCGGTGATCATGATGCGCACCACTTCGTCATTCACTTCGCGAATACTGACGCCAGGCCGGAACATCTCAAGCGATCGCTTCAGCGAAGCCAGCACGATGTCATAAATGGCACGCTGCGCCGGGCTGAATCTGCCGTTAACCGGGAAGGTGCGGGTGATATCACCGGCATAGCCGTGGAACTCACAGCCTGCATCGATGAGCACCAGATCACCGTCGCGCATTTCACTTTCGTTTTCGGTGTAGTGCAGAATGCAGCCGTTCTCCCCGGCACCCACAATGGTGTTATAGGAGGGATAACGCGCGCCGTGACGGGTAAATTCGTGATGGATTTCTCCTTCGAGCTGATACTCGAACATGCCCGGCTGGCAGGTTTGCATGGCACGGATATGCGCCAGTGCGCTGATTTCCCCAGCGCGACGTAACAGCGCAATTTCATCCGCATCTTTAAACAGGCGCATCTCATGCACCCACGGACGCCAGTCAGTGAGGGTATCGGGCGCACTGAGATGCTGGCGGAAGCCGCGACGCAGCTTATCCAGCGCGCTGAACACCAGTGTGTCCGCGTGGGCATATTCGCCCTGCGCATGGTAAACCACATCCAGGCCATTCAGCAGCAGGTGCAGCTGGTCATCAATATCATTCCAGGGTAAAGCGCGATCCACGCCCAGTTTATCAGGTGCGGCCTCCTGGCCCAGCCGACGGCCAGACCAGACTTCCGCTGCGGGGTCACGCACGCGGTTAAACAGTACGCTGTGGTTATGATTTTCATCGCTTTTGATCAGCACAAGCAGCGCCTGCGGCTCATTAAAACCGGTGAAATAGCTGAAGTCGCTGCTCTGGCGGAACGGATATTCCGTGTCATTACTGCGCGTCACTTCAGGCGCAGCAAAAATCAGCGCTGCGCTGCCAGGCACCATCTTCGCCAGCAGCGCCTGACGACGCTGCAGGTATCGTTCCAGTGAAATCATCTCTGCACTCCCTGTAAACTGACCGGTTAAACTCGTTGACCTGAAATTAGTGTAGCGTCGGTTTTTGCACTTCTGGCGCGGTTGGCTGCGGACGGGTGAAGGTATCGTGGCACAGCAGTGCAGCGACACGCACATACTCGATCACCTCTTCCAGCGACTGCTCCAGCTCTTCCTGGTCTTCATCTTCTTCATAACCGAGCTGTGCGATAGTGCGCAGATCATCGATTGCTTCACCGGTTTCGCCGGTGACTTTATCCAGTTTAGGCTGTGTTACGCCCAGGCCGAGCAGAAAATGGTTAACCCATCCTGCCAGCGCATCCGCACGGTCAAAGACAGTGATGTCTTCGTCTGCAGGCAGCATTAACTGAAACAGGAAACCGTCATCTTCCAGCGTAGTGGCCGTGTGCTCGTGCAGCGCCGCCAGCGGCACCGCGAGAGTGTGTGAAAACGCCATGCCTTCGTTAGCCAGATCGTGTACCAGCGTCTTCCAGCTGGTGTCCTGGTTACCGCCGCAGAGGATCCCGCTCAGCAGGCCGTGCATTTCAGCGGGCGTCATTCCAACACCCTGCTGTGTGAGCACCGTCGCGAGCGCGTTGTAATCGGGGGTTGCGTTCTGTAAGGACATAAGTTTTCATCGTCGTTGGCAGAATAAGTTCGTGTTATGCTACCACTAGCTGCCTCAAGGTTTCCAGAAAAGGGGTTGTATCTTATTTCGTGGGTCTATATAGTTGCCCGCCTCCCAAGCCATTGACTGCTAAGGGAGTTGCGAGCGAAGTAATCAGTCAGGAAGGTGGCATGTCTGCACAACCGGTAGATTTACAAATTTTTGGTCGTTCGTTGAGAGTGAATTGTCCGCCAGAGCAGCAAGATGCGCTCAATAGCGCGGCTGAAGATCTCAATCAACGGTTGCAAGATCTAAAAGTTCGCACTAGAGTCACCAATACAGAACAACTGGTGTTCATCGCCGCGTTAAACGTCTGCCACGAGCTGGCGCAAGAGAAAGTGAAAACGCGGGATTATGCTGCTAATATGGAACAGCGTATCCGTATGTTGCAGCAGACGATTGAACAGGCATTAGTTGAGCAGGGTCGTATCTCTGATCGTGAGGGTGCGAAGTTCGAATAAAACTTCATGGTTGCTATACTCAAGTAACGGTGAGGTAAATTTTCTCTGAGATGTTTGCATGTGGGCCAGTCCCCTGAGCCGATATTTCGAAAAAACAGAATGTGACGCTCGTAACCTGTGTGCATGCTCGGTTCGTCCGAGAAGCCTGATGGTTATGACGGCATGTTCACCTTGAACCAAGGGTTCAAGGGTTACAGCCTACGGCGGCATCTCGGAGATCTCTCTTCCTGTAGTACCTGCTTTCTTCCCCATACCGACATGTTATAGTCGCTGTTCAGCGACTTATCCGGCGGGGAAATCATGTCTGAATCTTCCATGTCATCATCTTCAATGATACAGCGTCAGGTCATCCGTCAGCAGGTACGCCATCTGCGTCGTGCGATGACTGATGATCAGCAGGCCCAGGCGGCCGAACAACTTGCTGAACTCGCCCTTAACTACGCTCCGATCACTACCGCGCGCAATATTGCCCTGTTCCTGTCGGTTGATGGTGAGCTGAATACCCGTCCGCTGATTGCCAGGCTCTGGCATATGAAGAAAGCGGTCTATCTGCCGGTCTTGCACCCCTTCTCCCCCGGTAATCTACTGTTTCTGCGCTACTCGTCCGATACCCCATTGCACACCAATAAACTACGTATTCCTGAACCGCCGCTGGATATCCGGCAGTTGATCACGCTTGATCAGCTGGATCTGATGATGGTGCCATTGGTGGCGTTTGATCAGCATGGGCAGCGTCTTGGGATGGGCGGAGGCTTCTACGATCGCACCCTGCAGAACTGGCGGCAGCATGGCTTTTTGCCGGTCGGTCTGGCACACGATTGTCAGCAGGTCGATAGTCTGCCGGTGGCAGAATGGGATGTGCCTTTGCCAGCGGTAATGACGCCGTCAAAACTCTGGCAGTGGGAGTAGCAGAGCCGCTTTTTCAGACAAGTGAAAACCCATACCTGGGCGCATCTGGCAGCAATGAAATAGCTCAACGCGCAGGGAACATGGTCAGAAAAGGAAAGCGTCCCGCGCAAGGGACTGCGCGGGCCGAGCATGCCATGGATGGCGGCTTTTGCGTCTTTCCGATCTGGCCGTGTTCTCTTCGCAGTCTCGGTCTTACAGCAAATCGGGACAGCCTGTATTAACTACCTGAAGAGACGCGACTAAGCGACTATTCAGGTTAGTAGCGCTTAGTAAAGCAGACGGGCGCGAATAGTACCCGGAATCGCCTTCATCAGCTGCAGCGCGTTCTCTGCCACTTCTGGTTCTGCATCAATGTCGATAACCACATAACCCATAAACGGCGAGGTTTGCAGATACTGAGCGGCGATGTTGATGCCCTGCTCTGCGAAAATCTGGTTAATGGCCGTCAGCACGCCTGGACGGTTTTCATGGATGTGCAGCAGACGACTGGCGCTGATACCGTGGATCGGCAACGACACTTCCGGGAAGTTAACAGCCGAGAGAGTCGAGCCGTTATCGGAGTATTTCGCCAGCTTGCCCGCCACTTCAATCCCGATATTTTCCTGCGCTTCTTCCGTCGATCCGCCAATGTGCGGCGTCAGAATCACGTTGTCGAATTCGCTCAGTGGAGAGATAAACGGCTCGCTGTTGGTGGCTGGCTCGGTCGGGAAGACGTCGATGGCTGCGCCACCCACATGCTTGCTGGCCAGCGCATCACACAGCGCCGGGATATCGACCACGGTGCCGCGTGAGGCGTTAATCAGCAGCGCGCCAGGTTTCATCTGCGCCAGCTGTTCTGCACCGATCATATCCTGTGTAGAAGCAGTTTCCGGCACGTGCAGGCTGACAACGTCGCTCATGTTGAGCAGGTCTGCCAGATGGCGTACCTGCGTGGCATTACCCAGCGGCAGCTTGTTTTCAATGTCGTAGAAGAAAACATGCATACCCAGGCTTTCTGCCAGCACGCCCAGCTGCATCCCGATATGACCGTAACCGATGATACCCAGCTTTTTGCCACGCGCTTCAAATGAGCCTTTGGCAATCTTATTCCAGATGCCACGGTGTGCTTTCGCATTCGCTTCGGGGATGCCACGCAGCATCAGCAGCATTTCACCAATCACCAGCTCCGCAACTGAGCGGGTATTTGAGAACGGCGCATTGAACACCGGAATCCCCCGGCTGGCAGCGGCCTGCAGATCAACCTGATTGGTGCCGATACAGAAACAGCCAACGGCGACCAGCTTTTCAGCCGCCGCAAAAATCTCTTCAGTGAGCTGGGTGCGGGAACGGATACCAATGAAGTGTGCATCGCGGATCGATGCTTTTAACGCGTCGGAGTCCAGCGCGCCCTTGTGGAATTCGATGTTGGTATAGCCTGCAGCTCGCAGGTTCTCCAGCGCGCTCTGATGCACACCTTCCACCAGCAGGAACTTAATCTTATCTTTTTCCAGTGATACCTTTGCCATTTCCCGATCCTATTCAGCATTCAATGAGGACTACCATAAGCCAGCCTTCTGTCAAAATATCAAAAAAATCGCGTCCGGCAATACAAACGATTGCCCGGCAGCCAGCACGGCAACAGCTGACAGCCGCACATTGCCGGACAAAATCATGAGGTCGGCGGAGATGAGAGAACGAACCCACTGCCGATGGCGCTTATGTGACATAAGTCACCAAATTTCACCAGCGCGAGAAAAGATGATTTGCAGGCAGAAATAACCGGCGCCTTTGCGGCGCCAGACAGATCATTTTTTAATGGTTTTCACTCCATCAGGCCCGCCAATCAGCGCGATATCGGCTCCGCGCGCGGCAAAAAGGCCGACAGTGACCACGCCAGGTAAGGCGTTGATGGCTTTTTCCAGCTCAATCGGATCGAGAATGCGCAGATTATGCACATCGAGAATAATGTTGCCGTTATCCGTGACCACGTTCTGACGATACTCAGGTAAGCCGCCCATTTTCACCAGCTGACGCGCCACATAGCTGCGCGCCATCGGAATCACTTCGACCGGCAGCGGGAAGCGGCCCAGTACATCCACCTCTTTTGAGGCGTCAGCGATACAGATAAAGGTCTCAGCCACTGCAGCCACAATCTTTTCACGCGTCAGCGCCGCGCCGCCGCCTTTAATCATCTGCATCTGTGGGTTGATCTCATCCGCGCCATCAACGTACACCGACAGCACATCAATCTCGTTCAGGTCGAACACCTGAATGCCCAGGCTTTTCAGCTTCTGGGTGGAGGCATCTGAGCTGGAGACGGCACCTTCGATCTGATGCCTGACCGTGGCAAGCGCATCGATAAAGTGGGCAGCGGTGGATCCGGTGCCTACGCCAACAACGGTGCCCGGCTGCACGTACTCAAGTGCAGCCCAGCCAACAGCTTTTTTCAGTTCATCCTGGGTCATGGTATGTTTAAAACCTGTGCGACAACGAAGTGCGCGTAGTATAAAACAAGGCTTGCTGAAAATGCTCGGCTGACCGACGTGGATTTATCGCTTTGGAAGCCAGCCCACAAAAAACAAGAGAGCCATCACAGGTGACACTTTTGTGGCATAGTGACATCCACCCTGAAGGAGAGAGAAGAATAATGAAACGCCCGGATTATCGAACGCTTCAGGCGCTGGATTCAGTGATCCGCGAACGCGGATTTGAGCGTGCCGCACAGAAGTTGTGTATCACTCAGTCGGCGGTTTCACAGCGTATTAAGCAGCTGGAGAACCTGTTTGGGCAGCCGCTGCTGGTGCGTACCGTGCCGCCGCGTCCGACCGAACAGGGTCAGAAACTGCTGGCGTTGCTGCATCAGGTGGAGCTGCTGGAAGAGGAGTGGCTGGGCGATGAGAACAGTGGTACTACGCCGCTGCTGCTGTCGCTGGCGGTCAACGCCGACAGTCTGGCGACCTGGCTGCTGCCTGCGCTGAAAGATGTGCTGGCAGATTCCCCCGTCCGCCTGAATCTGCAGGTCGAAGATGAAACCCGCACCCAGGAGCGCCTGCGTCGGGGTGAAGTAGTGGGCGCGGTGAGTATTCAGCCGCAGCCACTGCCAAGTTGCCTGGTAGATCAGCTCGGCGCGCTCGACTACCTTTTTGTAGCATCGCGCGACTTTGCCGATCGCTTCTTCCCCAATGGCGTCACCCGCTCTGCCCTGCTGAAAGCGCCTGCGGTAGCCTTTGATCATCTTGATGATATGCATCAGGCCTTTCTGCAGCAGAACTTTGACCTTTCACCCGGTAGCGTTCCCTGCCACATCGTGAACTCCTCTGAAGCCTTTGTGCAGATGGCGCGGCAGGGTTCGACCTGCTGTATGATCCCGCATCTGCAGATTGAGCGTGAGCTGGCGAGCGGTGAGTTAATCGATTTGACGCCGGGTCTGTATCAGCGCCGGATGCTCTACTGGCATCGGTTTGCGCCGGAAAGCCGGTTAATGCGTCGGGTAACCGATGCGCTGATTGCGCATGGACATCGGGTGCTGCGTCAGGATGACGTGGCAGCCTGAAAACAAAAACGGGGCGAAAGCCCCGTTTTGCATTATGGCGTGTTGGGCTTTATCTCAAACACCACATCTACCTGATCGTCAAAGTTGATGCTCTGCTGATCGTAAGTCTCCTGCGCCGTAGTATCTGCCGCTGCAGCCGCTTTATACATGCGGTTCATTGGCATCGGCTGATAGTTGGCAACCTGATAACGAATGCTGTAGATCGATCCCAGCTTCGCATTAAAGCCTTCAGCCAGTTCGGATGCCTGCTGAGTCGCGTTTTTGATCGCTGCTTTACGCGCCTGCTCTTTGTAGCTTTCCGGGTTTGCCACGCCTAACTCAACGCTGCGCACCTCATTCAGACCAGACTTAAGCGCCCCGTCCAGCAGATCATTCAGCTTGTCCAGCTGACGCAGGGTGACCTGTACCTGACGCACCGCACGGTAGCCTTTCAGTACCGATTTACCCTCTTTGGTGTAATCGTACTCTGGCTGCGTGCTCAGGTTAGCCGCATCAATATCTTTCTTCTCAATGCCGTTTTTCTGCAGAAAATCGAAGTACTGCGCAACCCGACTATCCGCCTGCTTCTTTGCATCTGCGGCATCTTTTGACGACACGTTCACCACGATAGAGAGCGTCGCGATATCGGGACGTGCATCGACCGTTGCCTTGCCTGAGGTCACCACGTGCGGTCCGTTCGGTAACTCATCAGCGTATACGCCAGGCAATGCCCCGGCGCTCATGATTGCGGCCAGAGCCAATGCTTTCAGTTTCATGAAAGTCCTCCTTGAAAAGGTCACTATGACGGCTTCCAACCGGCGAAGCCCAAAAGCGCATCGGTATGCGCCATGCTTTGAGTGGTCATTATGGCAAAAGTTCGCCCGCAGCGCGGCAATTACCGCCACGGATCGAGGCTGAGATCAAAAACCGGCAATCCCCTGGCGCGCCAGTTGCAGGGCGATAAACCACATCACTGCACCCACCAGCAGGTTAATAATGCGCTGGGCTTTGGCGGTGCGCAGGCGTGGTGAGAGCCACGCGGCCAGCAAAGCCAGACCAAAGAACCAGAGGATCGACGCGCTGATAGTACCCAGCGCGAACCACTGACGCGCTGTGGTGGTAGGCAACTGACCGCCAAGACTGCCCAGCACCACAAAGGTGTCGAGATAGACGTGCGGATTGAGCCAGGTTACCGCCAGCAGCGTCGCGATAATGCGTCCCCTGCTCTGCTTTAACGGCTCGCCATCCGCCAGATCGGCGTCACCACGAAAGGCGCTACGCAGCGCACCCCAGCCATACCAAAACAGAAACGCCACACCCGCCCAGGTGATCACCATCAGCAGCAGAGGAGACTGGCTCAGTAAGGCGCTGCCGCCAAAGATGCCGCCACATATCAGCAGAATATCGCTCAGCGAGCAAAGTGCCGCCGTCATCAGATGGTATTGACGCTTCACGCCCTGATTCATCACAAACGCGTTTTGTGGCCCCAGCGGCAGGATTAGCGCAGCACCCAAGGCAAGCCCCTGAAAGTAGAGAGATATCACAGAATTATGTCCTCACATGGTCAGATGTGGGGAAGTATAGAGAGAGAGGATGATTAGCGGAAATTGAAAGAATTAATCTGCCATTAGCAACATTAATGGGCGACAGAGGCCGCCCATTTAAAGATTACTGCGGCTAAACCTGCGTTTCTGCGGTTTCAGACGAGAATGTCTGATGCAGATGCACATCCATCTGCGGGTAAGGAATGCCGATGCCTTTTGAATCAAGCGCACGCTTGAAGTTCTTCAGCAGATCCCAGTAGACGTCCTGCAGATCGCTGCTGTTGCTCCAGCAACGCACCACGAAGTTCATTGAGGATGCTGCCAGTTCGTTAAGACCGATCTGAACCCCCTTCTCTTTCAGCACGCGGCTATCCGATTCAACCACCTGTTTCAGTAAGGCGATCACTTCATCTACATCCGCCTCGTAAGCCACGCCAATGATAAATTCATTGCGACGTACCGGCTCACGCGAGAAATTAACGATATTACCGCTGATGATCTTGCCGTTGGGCACCACTACAATTTTGCCGTCTGCCGTTCTCAGCGTGGTGGAGAAAATCTGCACTTGCAGCACGGTTCCCATTACGCCGCCCAGATCAACGAACTCGCCGCTGCGGAACGGACGGAAGGTGACCAGCAGGACGCCTGCAGCCAGGTTAGAGAGCGACCCCTGCAACGCCAGACCCACGGCCAGACCCGCAGCACCCAGCACGGCAATCACCGAGGCAGTCTGCACACCGATACGTCCCAGCGCCGCGATGATGGTGAAGGCGATAACACCATAGCGCACCAGCGCAGAGAGGAAGTCCGCCACGGTCGCATCGATGTGACGGGCGCGCAGCACGCGATTCACGGCATTAGAGATAATACGGGCGATAATCATCCCGATAATGATGATGGCGATAGCGGCAACGATATTCACGGCATAGCTGATGATCAGCGCCTGATTGCGAACCAGCCAGTTACCTGCGTTATTTAAGCCGTCGACGACGTGTAAATCTTCCATTAATAAGCCCTGTTGTTAGATCCCCACCGGGAATGAAAAACTGCCAGATGTAATCCGACACCCTGCCACCAAGGGTAATCAATTATCTTCTTAAGCGCCAAACCGTGGGACGTTTAAGGGGATTTTTCCAGAAATTGTGCATAAAAAAAGGCCCTTTCGGGCCTTTTTTGTACGGTAACGACTATTCAGTTACAGCACGTCGACAGCATTAAGCTCTTTGAAAGCCTGCTCCAGACGCACGACCATTGAGGCCTGGGCTGAACGCAGCCAGACGCGTGGGTCGTAGTATTTTTTGTTTGGCTTGTCAGCGCCTTCCGGGTTACCCAGCTGCGACTGCAGATAGCCTTCGTTCTTTTTGTAGTACTGCAGGATGCCGTCCCAGGTTGCCCATTGGGTATCGGTATCGATGTTCATCTTGATCACGCCGTAGCTGATAGACTCTTCGATTTCTGCAGCAGAAGAACCTGAACCGCCGTGGAAAACGAAGTCCAGCGCGTTGTGCGGCAGACCATGTTTTTCACACACATATTTCTGCGAATCGCGCAGAATGGTTGGGGTCAGTTTCACGTTACCTGGCTTGTAAACGCCGTGAACGTTACCGAATGATGCCGCAATGGTGAAACGCGGGCTGATAGCATTCAGTTTTTCGTATGCGTAGTTCACATCTTCTGGCTGGGTGTAGAGGGCAGAAGCGTCCATGTGGCTGTTATCAACGCCATCTTCTTCACCACCGGTGCAGCCCAGTTCGATTTCCAGCGTCATGTCGAGTTTCGCCATGCGTGCCAGATATTTGCTGCTGATCTCGATGTTCTCTTCCAGTGACTCTTCTGACAGGTCGATCATGTGAGAAGAGAAAAGTGGCTTACCGTTTTTCTGGAAGTACTCTTCACCCGCATCCAGCAGACCGTCGATCCATGGCAGCAGTTTCTTGGCACAGTGGTCAGTGTGCAGGATAACCGGCACGCCATACTGCTCAGCCATCAGGTGAACATGGTGTGCACCCGCGATAGCGCCGAAGATTGCCGCGCCCTGTGGTTTGTCAGTCTTGAAGCCTTTACCGGCGATAAATGCAGCACCACCATTTGAGAACTGGATGATGATTGGCGCTTTGACTTTCGCCGCTGCTTCCAGTGCCGCATTGATAGAGTCGGTGCCGACGCAGTTTACGGCTGGCAGTGCGAATTTGTTCTCTTTCGCAACTTTGAAGATCTTCTGTACGTCATCACCAGTGACAACGCCGGGTTTTACGAAATCAAAAATTTTAGACATGATTGTGTCCTGTTTCGTGACCGTTGTTCCCCTTGAGGAACGTCGATTTAAACGCCCAGACGGGCAAGACTTCAGGCGATGCCGCGTGGCATCGCCCCCAAAGGATTACTGCTTCGCACGCTCTTCCAGCATAGCAACTGCAGGCAGTTTTTTGCCTTCCACGAACTCAAGGAACGCGCCGCCGCCGGTAGAGATGTAGGAAATTTTGTCTTCGATGCCGAACAGGTCGATAGCCGCTAAGGTATCGCCGCCGCCTGCAACAGAGAAAGCATCGCTGTCTGCAATGGCGTTAGCCACGATCTCGGTGCCTTTACGGAAGTTAGGGAATTCAAACACGCCTACCGGGCCGTTCCACAGGATGGTTTTCGCATCCTTCAGGATGGCAGCCATGGCCTGAGCGGTTTCATCGCCGAAGTCCATAATCTCTTCGTTATCCGCCACTTCCGAAACCTTTTTCACGGTTGCTGGCGCAGTTTCAGAGAATTCTGTGCCGACGCGTGAGTCAGTTGGAACCGGGATACCGTGCTGATCGCGCAGGCCTTTAGCCGCTTCAACGAAGTCGGGTTCATACAGTGACTTACCGACATTGTTGTCGATGGCCACGAAGGTGTTCGCGATGCCGCCGCCTACAATCACGGTGTCCGCGATTTTGACCAGAGACTGCAGCACGTCAAATTTGGTAGAGACTTTAGAACCGCCTACTACAGCCACAAGCGGACGCTCAGGGTTGCTCATGACCTTACCCAGTGCTTCCAGTTCTGCAGAGAGCAGCGGACCGGCACAGGCGATAGGGGCAAATTTGCCAACGCCGTGGGTAGAAGCCTGCGCGCGGTGCGCAGTACCAAACGCGTCCATCACGAATACGTCGCACAGGGCCGCATATTTTTTAGACAGTGCTTCGTCATCTTTCTTTTCGCCTTTGTTGAAGCGAACGTTTTCCAGCACAACCAGCTCGCCAGCGTCGACTTCAACGCCATCGAGGTAATCTTTTGCCAGGGTGACGGTGGTGCCGCTCAGCTTGTCTTTCAGGTAGTTAACTACCGGCAGCAGCGAGAACTCTTCGTTGTATTCACCTTCGGTCGGACGACCCAGGTGAGAGGTAACCATTACTTTCGCGCCCTGTTTCAACGCCGCTTCAATGGTTGGCAGAGAAGCACGGATACGTGCATCAGACGTCACTTTACCTTCTTTAACTGGTACGTTCAGATCGGCACGGATCAGAACGCGTTTACCAGCCAGATCCAGATCGGTCATCTTAATTACAGACATGGTGAATCCTCTCGTTGATTCTCATAAGTTTTGCCAGACGCAAACCGCGTCTTACCTGAAACCGCTTGCGGCCATCGCTAACGTCGTGTCGAGCATTCGGTTAGCAAAGCCCCATTCATTGTCACACCAGACCAGTGTCTTGATAAGGTGTTGACCGCTGACCCGCGTTTGTGTTCCGTCCACAATGGCACTGTGCGGATCATGGTTAAAATCTACTGAGACTAACGGTAATTCCGTGTAGTCAACTATACCACGAAATGCCCCTTCTGCCGCGCTTCGCAACAAGGTGTTAACGTCAAACGCCGTTACCGCGTTATGCACAGAAACGCTGAGATCAATGGCCGTCACGTTAATCGTCGGGACGCGAACGGCTATCGCCTCAAAGCGATCGTTGAATTTCGGAAAAATACGGGTAATGCCGGCCGCCAGACGGGTATCCACCGGGATGATCGACTGACTGGCGGCGCGGGTCCGGCGCAGATCGCTGTGATAGGCGTCGATCACCTGCTGATCGTGCATCGCCGAGTGGATCGTGGTGACGGTGCCGGATTCGATACCAAACTCATCATCCAGCAGTTTGATGACCGGGATAATGCAGTTGGTAGTACAGGAAGCGTTGGAAACGATGCGGTCGCTGGCGGTCAGATCCTGCTGGTTAACACCGAACACGACGGTGGCGTCGAGATCGTTTCCGCCGGGATGAGAGAACAGCACTTTTTTGGCACCAGCCTGCAGATGGGCTTCGCCATCAGCCCGTGATCCATAGACGCCGGTACAGTCCAGCACCACATCCACATCGAGTTCACGCCATGGCAAATCGGCTATTTCTGCACGGTGCAAAATGCGCAGGGTATCGCCCCCCACCCACATAACATCACGCTCCTGGCGGACATCGAAAGCAAAACGGCCATGGCTGGTATCGTATTTCAGCAGGTGCGCCATACCGGTGGCTTCTGCCAGCTCGTTAATCGCGACCACGGTGATCTCTGCACGTCGGCCCGTCTCATAGAGCGCGCGCAGGACGTTGCGTCCAATCCGGCCAAAACCATTTATCGCTACCCGTACCGTCATTTCTCTCCTGCCACGTCAGACTGAAAAAAACGTGCCGTTAGCCTGAGCGTTTCACTGCACTTTGTACAGGAGATTCTTACCCGGCATTGTCCGAAATCAGGGCGGTGTGCCCGGCGACTGAAACGGTTCAGCCAGAATAATAGAAGGAAGGAATAACAGGAATGATTGCGATCAATCTGACTGCTTAAATTTGGATCTGCGTCACAAATTTAAGCCTGTAACGTTTATTACTGAAGGAATAAAAAAACAAAAGGGACGAAAGGCTCGTCCCTTTAATTTCACTGCCAGACGGGAGCAGACCCGCCCGGCCGGTTTTTACGCCAGCAGCGCTTTCGCTTTCGCGACCACGTTGTCGACGGTAAAGCCAAACAACGTGAACAGCTGATCCGCAGGAGCAGACTCGCCGAAGCTGGTCATACCCACGATGGCGCCGTTCAGGCCGGTGTATTTGAACCAGTAATCAGCGATGCCCGCTTCGATAGCAACGCGAGCGCTGACCGCTTTAGGCAGTACAGATTCACGGTACTCATCGCTCTGCTTGTCGAAAGCATCCGTTGACGGCATAGAGACCACGCGCACTTTGCGGCCTTCGCTGGTGAGTCTGTCCCAGGCACCGACAGCCAGTTCAACTTCTGAACCGGTTGCGATCAGAATCAGCTCAGGTGTACCGTCGCAATCTTTCAGCACGTAACCCCCGCGCGTCACATTAGCCAGCTGTACAGCATCACGTTCCTGCTGCGCCAGGTTCTGACGGGAGAAGATCAGCGCCGTCGGGCCATCCTGACGTTCGATAGCATATTTCCACGCCACTGCGGATTCAACCTGGTCACATGGACGCCACAGGCTCATGTTTGGTGTGGTACGCAGGCTCGCCATCTGCTCAACCGGCTGATGCGTCGGGCCATCTTCGCCCAGACCGATAGAGTCGTGGGTGTAGACCATGATCTGACGGATCTTCATCAGTGCCGCCATACGCGCTGCGTTACGCGCATATTCAACGAACATCAGGAAGGTGGCGGTGTAAGGCAGGAAGCCGCCGTGCAGCGCCAGGCCATTGGCGATGGCGGTCATACCGAACTCGCGCACGCCGTAATGGATGTAGTTACCTGCAGCATCTTCGTTGATTGGCTTTGAGCCAGACCAGATAGTCAGGTTGCTCGGTGCCAGGTCGGCTGAACCGCCCAGATATTCCGGCAGGATTTTACCAAAGGCTTCGATAGCATTCTGAGAGGCTTTACGGCTGGCGATCTTCGCCGGGTTCGCCTGCAGCTGCTCAACGAATTTCTGAGACTCTTCGTGCCAGTTAGCAGGCAGTTCGTTGCTCACGCGACGCTTAAACTCGGCAGCCAGTTCAGGATGTGCCTGCGCATACGCAGCGAATTTCTTATCCCATGCAGCTTCTTTCGCCTTGCCCGCTTCTTTCGCGTCCCACTCAGCGTAGATGTCAGATGGAATAACGAAGGGTGCGTGGTTCCAGCCCAGCTGTTTGCGGGTCAGTGCCACTTCGTCATCGCCCAGCGGTGCGCCGTGTGAATCGTGGGTGCCCGCTTTGTTCGGTGAACCGAAGCCGATAACGGTTTTGCACATCAGCAGTGAAGGCTTGTCGCTGACGCTTTTCGCTTCGTCGATCGCTTTAGCAATTGCATCTGCATCATGGCCATCCACGCCGCGCACTACGTGCCAGCCGTAAGCTTCAAAGCGCTTAGCGGTGTCATCGGTGAACCAGCCATCAATGTGACCATCGATAGAGATACCATTGTCATCATAGAACGCAACCAGTTTGCCCAGCTTCAGCGTACCCGCCAGTGAGCAGACTTCGTGCGAGATACCTTCCATCATGCAGCCATCGCCCATGAAGACATAGGTGTTGTGGTCTACGATGTCATGATCCGGACGGTTGAACTGTGCTGCCAGCGTGCGCTCAGCAATGGCGAAGCCGACGGCGTTCGCGATGCCCTGCCCCAGCGGACCGGTAGTGGTTTCAACGCCCACGGTGTAGCCATATTCCGGGTGACCTGGAGTTTTAGAGTGCAGCTGGCGGAAGTTTTCCAGCTCGCTCAGTGGCAGATCGTAGCCGGTCAGGTGCAGCAGGCTGTAGATCAGCATTGAGCCGTGACCGTTAGAGAGCACGAAACGGTCGCGGTCAGCCCACAGCGGATTGGTTGGGTTGTGGTTCAGGTAGCCGCGCCAGAGTACTTCAGCGATGTCCGCCATGCCCATTGGGGCACCCGGATGTCCCGATTTCGCTTTCTGTACTGCATCCATACTTAACGCACGAATGGCGTTGGCAAGCTCTTTACGAGAGGGCATTTTCTACTCCAGGTCGGATTAATGCTTCGCACCTTAACTTATTGTTATTAATGAGTTACCGGGCAAAACAAGGAAAAAGTTGCCCATCAATGTACATGAAAATCGGATCAAAAGTACATGTTGTAAAACGCTAAATGTCACCGCTTCGTATGGCTTTTCCGGCCAACTCTGCTAGCAAAGTGCAGACTGGCACGCTATAACCAAATCGTTTATTCACCTGACTGAGTTTCAGGTGTTTGTTTTTTCTTACCTTGTTATGAATGGGATACAGCATGAAAATCAAAAAAATGGTGTTAGCACTTGGCCTGGCGACGCTGCTTAGCGGCTGTCAGGGTTTAGACAATAATGCGCTGATGCAGTCGGGTGCGCAGGCGTATCAGGCTTATAGCCTGAGCGACGATCAGGTTAAGCAACTGAGCGACAAATCCTGTGAGCAGATGGACAAAGACAATCAGATTGCGCCCGCTAACAGTGAGTATCAGCAGCGTCTGAACAAGATCGCCGCCGCCCTGGGTGACAACATCAACGGCGTACCGGCGAACTACAAGGTTTATCAGACCAAAGATGTCAACGCCTGGGCGATGGCAAACGGCTGTATCCGCGTTTACAGCGGCCTGATGGATATGATGACCGACAATGAAGTGGAAGGTGTGCTGGGCCATGAGATGGGCCACGTGGCATTAGGCCATACGCGTAAGGCGATGCAGCTGGCGTATGCCACCACCGCAGCCCGCACGGCAGCGGCCTCAGTAGGCGGTGTGATCGGTTCACTGTCGCAGTCTCAACTGGGTGAAATGGGTGAGAAGCTGGTTAATGCTCAGTTCTCCCAGACCCAGGAATCACAGGCAGATGACTACTCTTACGATCTGATGAAGAAGCGCAACATCAATCCCGAGGGTCTGGTGACCAGCTTCGAAAAACTGGCGAAGCTGGAACAGGGACGTCAGAGCTCAATGTTTGACTCGCACCCCGCTTCTGAAGCACGTGCCGCGCACATCCGTGAGCGTATTGCTGCTGACGCGAAGTAACGCATTACTCAGGCGCATGCACGGTGCATGCGCCTGTAAAACATGTCTGGTCAGTATCACTGTTCTAGCGTTTGAATATCTGATCCACCATCGAACCTAAATCGAGTTTGTTCTCGTGCAGCGACGCTTCATCCATATGCCCCTGGGGTGACATTTTGTCGATCAGCTGCGGCAGAATAACCGCCAGCGTGCCCGCTGCGCCCTTAACGTCGGTTCCCAGCTTATCCGCCAGTGACTGCAGCTCAGCCTGACCAAATGCAGAGTGGATGTCACTGTGTTCTACCGGCTGATTCGCCCCGGTGCCGATCCACGAACCAAACACCTCACCCAGCCCGCCCTGCTGGAATTTTTGCAGCAGCACTTCAATACCGCCCTGCTCCTGAACCCAGTGCCAGACCGCCTGCAGTTGTCCGGGCAGATGTCCGTCACTCTGCGTGCCCTGCAGCGATCCCGCCAGTTCATCAAGAAAGCCCATGATTGCCTCCACGTTGAGAATAGATATCAGTCAGTTTAGTTGCTGATGCGTGGGTACGCCTGAGGTACGTGCGCTATCACAAGGAGAAAAAATCTGGATGGGTAAAGCGGATGGAGATCGTTACTGGCACTGCGCCGCTTCAGGTGGCGGCACAAAGCCTGCCGGATTGACCCGGCAGGCTCAGGACGGGATTAGCCTTTGTTCGCAGCCTGAACATGCAGCATATCCAGCGCCAGCGTCGCCGCCGCCAGTGCAGTCAGATCAGCATGATCGTAACCTGGTGCCACTTCCACCAGATCCATGCCGACAATGTTCATGCCCTGCAGGCCACGGATCAGCTTGGTCGCTTTATCAGTGGTCAGACCGCCAATCACCGGCGTGCCGGTGCCAGGCGCATGCGCCGGATCCAGACAGTCGATGTCGAAGGTCAGATAGATCGGCAGATCGCCGACGGTGCGTTTCACTTCGGCAAGGATATCGTCAACGCTGCGGTCATTGACCTGCGCCGCATCCAGCACGTTGAAGCCCAGGCTCTTGTCGAACTCGGTACGGATACCGATCTGCACAGAGTGCTGTGGATCGATCAGACCTTCTTTCGGCGCGGTGAAGAACATGGTGCCGTGGTCGAAGGTCGGGCCGTTGGAGTAAGTGTCGGTATGCGCATCGAAATGCACCAGCGCCATCTTGCCGAAGTGTTTAGCATGGGCACGCAGTAGTGGCAGCGTAACGTAGTGGTCGCCGCCGAAGGTCATCATGCGCTTGCCATTGGCCAGCAGTTTTTCCGCGTGGGCCTGTAACTTGTCGGAGAGATCCTGCGAGTCACCGAAGGCGTAAACCAGATCGCCACAGTCGACAACGTTCAGACGCTGACGCAGGTCGAAATCCCACGGCCAGCGGCAGCCTTCCCAGGCCAGATTGGTGGAGATCTGGCGAATTGCGCCCGGGCCCAGGCGGCTGCCCGGACGACCCGAGGTTGCAGCGTCAAACGGCACGCCGGTGATAACCCACTCGGCATCGCTGTCGTAAGGCTGGAAATTCAGCGGAAACCGCATGAAGCCAAAAGCGTTAGACACCAGGGAGTTGTCGTACTGATTGCCAAGAGTGTTATACATAATTGCTCTCTCTATGTGCGTAAGTCGGGCCAGGCCCGCAAACCATTAAGGCTGAGATAAAAAAATCCCCTCCGCGTCGTTAGGCCCGACGAGGAAGGGATTGAGTGAGTCAGATTATCGACATAGTTAACGGCAACTGCAATATGCGATTGCGGGCTGCCAGGGTCGATTATTCATCTTCTAAATAGGTGTATCCGTAGAGGCCGCTCTCAAACTCTTCCAGGAACTGCGCGCGCAGCTCTTCGTCGAGATCGGACGCCTGCACCTGATTGCGGAACAGCGCCATCAGCTCGTTAGGATCAAGCTGCACGTAGCGCAGCATGTCCGCCACGGTGTCGCCTTCATCGGAGAGCTGGACTTCCACATCGCCATTTTCGCGTGCGTAGACATCCACCGCTTCGGTGTCACCGAACAGGTTGTGCATGTTGCCCAGAATTTCCTGATAAGCCCCGACCATGAAGAAGCCCAGCATTGGCGGGTTATCCAGGTCATATTCCGGCATCGGCATGGTAGTTGCGATACCGTCGCCATCCACATAGTGATCGATGGTGCCATCGGAGTCACAGGTGATGTCGAGCAGCACGGCGCGGCGCTCCGGCTTCTTGTTCAGCCCTTCCAGCGGCAGTACCGGGAACAGCTGATCGATACCCCACGCATCCGGCATTGACTGGAACAGCGAGAAGTTAACGTAGATTTTATCCGCCATCCGCTCCTGCAGTTCGTCGATGATCGGACGGTGCGCACGGTTGCTTGGATCGAGATGCTGCTGAATATAGTGGCAGATGCTCAGATAGAGCTGCTCGGCCCATGAACGCTGCTTAAGATCGTAGGTACCAGACGAGTAGCCGGTATGGATATCAAACAGATCCATCTGGCTGTCGTGCAGCCATTCACGCAGCGAACGGCGGGTGCTTGGCTCGTGCATCTCCTGCCAGGTTTCCCACATGCTGAGGATCGGGCGCGGCGCATCCGCATCCGGCGTTTCGGGTTCGCTGAACTCGTTACGCTCCACACCAATGATATTGGAGACCAGCACCGTGTGGTGCGCAGTCACAGCACGCCCGGACTCGGTAATCACGGTCGGATGCTCCAGACCGTGCTCATCACAGGCCGCACCAATTGCCCAGATCACGTTGTTGGCATACTCATTCAGGCCATAGTTGACCGAGCAGTCAGATTGCGAGCGCGTTCCTTCGTAATCGACGCCCAGACCGCCGCCGACGTCGAAGCATTTGATGTTAACGCCCAGCTTCGCCAGTTCGACGTAGAAACGCGCCGACTCACGCACGCCGGTTGCGATGTCGCGGATGTTGGACATCTGCGAACCCAGATGGAAGTGCAGCAGCTGCAGGCTGTCGATGCGACCCGCTTCACGCATGATTTCAACCAGCTTCAGCACCTGCGTCGCAGACAGGCCAAACTTCGACTTCTCGCCACCGCTCGACTGCCATTTACCGGAGCCCTGTGAAGCCAGACGCGCACGGATACCGAGACGCGGCACCACATTCAGACGCTCCGCTTCTTCCAGCACCAGTCGCACTTCCGTCATCTTCTCCAGAACCAGATAGACCTTGTGGCCCATCTTCTCGCCAATCAGCGCCAGACGAATATATTCGCGGTCTTTATAGCCGTTACAGACGATCACCGAGCGGGTCTGACCGGCGTGCGCCAGCACGGCCATCAGCTCTGCTTTAGAGCCTGCTTCCAGTCCCAGTGGTTCGCCCGAGTGGATCAGCGATTCGATGACGCGTTTGTGCTGGTTGACTTTGATCGGGTAAACCAGGAAGTAGTCACCTTTGTAACCGTACGATTCACGCGCACGTTTAAAGGCAGCGTTAATCGAGCGCAGACGGTGCTGCAGAATCTGTGGGAAGCAGAACAAGGCGGGCAGACGCTGACCCTGTGCTTCGCGCTCTTTAACCAGGCGGGCTAAGTCGACGCGCACGTCCGGACGATCCGGATCGGGGCAGACACTGATGTGGCCCAGTTCGTTAACGTCGTAATAGTTGTTGCCCCACCAGGCGATGTTGTACGTACGCAACATTTTGCTCGCATCCTGATCGTTCATTGCAACCTCCTGCATGGAGCGGAGTGCACCCTGTTCGCCAGCTGACGAACCTTTGATATTCTTCATGTCGTCAGACATCGCGAACCTCAATTTTCCGTTGAAAGATAAAACTGTTAACCGGCTTTATGGCCGCTAATCTGAAAACCTGTTGCCACATTAAACGCATTGTCCTGTTCACCTGACGTTGCCGTCAGCGCGATTCACGCATGAGAGTTAAGTGTAAAACACCCTGGCCATCTCCGTTTAAACAGAGAACATTTAACTGTTTGGTATTGACCATGGATAACCTGCGTCGTTCCGCTGCGCGGACGCAGAGAAGAGACAAAACTGGTAGAGCAGAGATAAAGATTAGCCGGCGCCTGTGTCGGTAAAATTACCGCATCGGACATATTGTCGGCAGGAAAAAGAAACAGATGGGAGGCAGGAGAGAGCCAGCGCAGCGCCGCAGCGCAAAGAACCGGAAGAAGAAAAAGCGTGGTTCATTACTTGTATCACCTCCGCATATGCCAGCGGCACATGGAAAAAAACCTGGGTGAAAGCCAGACCAGAGTCTGACAGGCGCGACGCAAACAGTGGCGTCATCCTTGCTGCTGCAATCGAAGCAGCGGCGTTTTATACAGTTTACGGCCCTAAAATGCAAAAATATTATCCGGGAATTGCGTGGAGTGTCAGCAAATTATGCCGATAACGGTTACAGGTTAAGCGCCGAAACAGAAAAAGGGCTGGTAATTGCTTTACCCTCTATCCTAAAATAGCCGTCCAGATGGTTTTCCATCTAAACAGGTTATTATCCAGGCGGTGTCAGCCTGCTTTGCTGACACAACCTCACTGCTCGCGGCTTTGCCTGAAGGGGCGTCAGGTCAGACAACCTCACTGGCGCTATGCAGTCGTACTCAAACCATATTTAAGGTAAAGAACAGAATGGCTAAACACCTTTTTACGTCCGAGTCCGTATCAGAAGGACATCCCGATAAAATCGCCGACCAGATCTCCGATGCTGTGCTGGATGCGATCCTGGAACAGGATCCTAAAGCGCGCGTGGCCTGCGAAACCTACGTTAAAACAGGTATGGTGCTGGTTGGTGGTGAAATCACCACCAGCGCATGGGTCGATATCGAAGAGATCACCCGTCAGACCGTACGTGAAATCGGCTATGTTCATTCCGATATGGGCTTTGATGCCAACTCCTGCGCGGTATTAAGCGCGATTGGCAAACAGTCTCAGGATATCAACCAGGGCGTTGACCGTACCGATCCGCTGGAACAGGGCGCGGGAGACCAGGGCCTGATGTTCGGCTATGCCACCAACGAAACAGATGTACTGATGCCTGCGCCCGTGACCTATGCGCACCGTCTGGTTCAGCGTCAGGCTGAAGTGCGTAAAAACGGAACCCTGCCGTGGCTGCGTCCGGATGCCAAGAGCCAGGTCACTTTCCAGTATGACGATGGCAAAATCGTCGGCATCGATGCCGTCGTGCTTTCTACTCAGCACGCGGAATCCATCAGCCAGAAAGATCTGCAGGAAGCAGTGATGGAAGAGATCATTAAGCCGGTTCTGCCAGCAGAATGGCTGAGCGCCTCAACCAAATATCACATCAACCCAACCGGTCGCTTTGTGATCGGCGGCCCGATGGGCGATTGCGGTCTGACCGGTCGTAAAATCATTGTGGACACCTACGGCGGCATGGCGCGTCACGGTGGCGGTGCGTTCTCTGGTAAAGATCCTTCCAAAGTTGACCGCTCTGCAGCCTATGCGGCACGTTATGTGGCGAAAAACATCGTTGCAGCCGGTCTGGCTGACCGTTGTGAAATCCAGGTCTCCTACGCTATCGGCGTGGCTGAACCGACTTCCATCATGGTGGAAACTTTCGGTACCGAGAAAATCTCTACCGAACAGCTGACTCTGCTGGTACGCGAGTTCTTCGACCTGCGTCCATATGGTCTGATTCAGATGCTGGATCTGCTGCACCCAATCTATAAAGAGACCGCTGCTTACGGTCACTTTGGTCGCGAACACTTCCCTTGGGAAAAAACCGACAAAGCTGCCCTGCTGCGTGAAGCAGCTGGCCTGTAAGGTCAGCGGCTGCTGATAAAAACCCTGCCCCTGCGGCGGGGTTTTTTATCGCCTTTTCAGCCCCACGGCTAACCGGAGCATTTTTGCTTCCGCCATCCTCCTGCGCGATCTACCCGCACCGTTTTAAGAGAGCGCCCGACGAGGGAAAAAACGAATCTTTCCGACATCTCCTTAACTCTGCAGCAAATTTTCAATTCTCAACTACAATTCCTTTCGCTTTTTCTGACGACGAAATGTTAGCGATTACAAATTGAAATGCTTTGTTTATCCGATATTTAGGAATTAACGCACGTAGTTATTATGCTGAAAATGCGTTATTTTCAGCGTCGTCTGATAGCCACTAAATAGAGCATTGTCAGAAACTTAATGAGTGCTATACCTCACTGGTTAATTAATCTTTCCGGGAAAAATATGCTGAATTTCAGGGTTTCAGCGTGTGTAAGCGATTACACTGATGTGATCAGGCTCACTTTTTTCCCGCAAATGGTTTTTTAACATTGATAAAAACAATGATGGATAAACCTGGAGGCTAAAATGCCTGGCAATACACACAAAAGCAGAACTTCAAATAAGGCGATGACCTTATTTGTCTGCTTTCTGGCTGCCCTTGCGGGACTGCTGTTCGGTCTGGATATCGGCGTCATCGCCGGTGCCCTGCCGTTTATCGCAAAGGACTTTAACGTCACCCCTCATCAGCAGGAGTGGATCGTCAGCTCCATGATGTTTGGTGCGGCGGTCGGTGCTATCGGCAGCGGCTGGATGTCATCCCGTCTGGGCCGTAAAAAAAGCCTGATGGCCGGTGCGATTCTGTTCGTTATCGGTTCACTCTGGTCGGCGATGTCGCCAAACCCGGAAATGCTGATCAGCGCCCGCGTTCTGCTGGGCCTGGCTGTCGGTATCGCCTCTTATACCGCCCCGCTTTATCTTTCTGAGATCGCTCCGGAAAAAATTCGCGGCAGTATGATTTCGCTTTATCAGCTGATGATCACCATCGGTATTCTGGGTGCTTACCTTACCGATACGGCCTTCAGCTTTACCGGCAACTGGCGCTGGATGCTGGGTATCATCACTATCCCGGCACTGCTGTTACTGGTCGGTGTTTTCTTCCTGCCAAACAGTCCACGCTGGCTGGCGGCGCGAGGCAACTTCCGCGATGCACAACGCGTACTGGATCGTCTGCGTGACACCAGCGAGCAGGCAAAACGTGAGCTGGAAGAGATTCGTGAAAGCCTGAAGGTCAAGCAGTCTGGCTGGGGTCTGTTCACCAGCAGCAGCCACTTCCGTCGCGCGGTCTATCTCGGCATCCTGTTGCAGGTAATGCAGCAGTTTACCGGCATGAACGTCATCATGTATTACGCGCCAAAAATCTTTGAAATCGCAGGTTTCACCAACACCACCCAGCAGATGTGGGGCACGGTGATTGTAGGCCTGGTCAACGTACTGGCAACCTTCATTGCTATTGGTCTGGTGGATCGCTGGGGTCGTAAACCTACCCTGATTCTGGGCTTTATGGTGATGGCCGCCGGTATGGGCGTACTGGGCACGATGCTGCACTTCGGCATTCACTCTGCGGGCGCACAGTACTTCGCGGTCGGTATGCTGCTGATGTTCATCATCGGTTTCGCCATGTCAGCCGGTCCGTTGATCTGGGTACTCTGTTCCGAAATCCAGCCGCTAAAAGGCCGCGACTTCGGTATCACTGTCTCCACAACCACCAACTGGATCGCGAACATGATCGTAGGTGCGACCTTCCTGACTATGCTGAATACGCTGGGCAACGCGAACACCTTCTGGGTCTACGGACTGCTTAATCTGTTCTTCATCCTGCTGACGGTGATGCTGATTCCTGAGACCAAAAACGTCTCGCTGGAACACATCGAACGTAACCTGATGGCAGGTAAGAAACTGCGCGACATCGGTTCACGCGACTAGCATTACGCGGTAAAAAAAACGGCGGGGTTTCTCTGGAAACCCCGCCGTTTTTATTGGTTCAGACAAGCACTATGCAGACGTCACCCGTGTATCCGGCAGCGGCCGCCGTATGCAGCAGAGCGCCAGCGCCATCATGAAAATGGTCGCGGTCTGATTGTAGGGCAGCACCGAATCGGTCAGTCCGGAGATAAATAGCCCCAGCACCGGCAGCGCCACGCCGCGCAAATCGCACTTCTTCAGCACGCCTGTTAGCACCGTCAGATAGATCAGCGCCAGGGACAGCGTACCCAGCCAGCCCTGCAGCGAGGTCACTTCAAGAAACTCGTTGTGCATGTTGTATTTAACGTTGGTGTAGCCCTCAACGTTAAGGGGATAGTGCGCCATGATGAACTTCCGCGCCTCGGTGGTGCGCGCATCCGGCGCCGCAAAGCCGCCACCATGATGCTCAATAAAGTTGACCGCCCCGCCCCAGATAGCTACACGTGCGCCCAGCGAGGTCGAACTGTTTGAGCCATAGTTCTCAATATCCCGTACCCCTTCCACCCAGCGGTTACTGGTCATCAGGATCAGCACTGCCAGCACGCCCACCAGCAGAGCGCTAATCCGCCAGTTAGTCAGCAACGACAGCCGATAGGTCTGCACCAGGAACAGCAGCCCCACGGCAATCAGCGCAATCAGGGTCACACGGGTGCCACACAGGTAGAGCAAGGCAAAGGTCACCGCCAGCACAGAGATATCGGCAATCTTCCAGTATGCGTGCGTTTCAAAGCGGCTCAGCCATAGCCAGGCACAGTAGATAAACAGAATCATATAGGAGGACATCGAGGCCGCTTCGGTGGTGAGTTTGATGCGGATATTCTCGGTATAGAGATGCTCGTGGATACCAAAGCCCAGCGTAATCAGCAGTCCGACCAGGATTAACCCTCGTCCGACGCGCAGCGTGGTTGTGGAGACCCGGTGCCCATAAATCGCCAGACTGAGCAGCACAAAGGCCCCCATCAACAGCCGCTTCGCCCCCAGCAGATAGTTGCCGATATTGGTGATGGCATCGGTTGAGGGCGCGGTTTCGATCCCCTTCACGTGTATCGCCCAGAACAGCCGAATCAGGGCAAAGATAATCAGCACAGCAAACAGAGCGAGATAAAAACCGTTCTCTTTAAAATCCACTCGCCTGCGTACCAGGGCATACAGCACGGATGCAACGGAGAGATAAGAGACCAGATAGAATATTTTTTGCGGCAGGCCGGTGACAAACATATTCAGTGACAGCGCCAGGCAGAGCGCAATGACTGAAAAATTAACCATTAACGTTAATCCATTGCGACTGGTTTTATTCGTCATGCTTAACCTCAGTAAGGCGGCTAAACACATTCATCAGGTG
>NZ_JBXUHX010000019.1:0-75948 GCF_058148845.1 Pantoea sp. RCC30.1
GCATTGAGGCGAAGAACAGCACCAGCGCCAGCATCCACGGGTAGGTTTTCAGCGTATCGCCCGCCAGCATCTGAATATCCGCCAGATGCGCTTTCACAAAGGTATCGCCCAGCCAGGCGACGCCCATCACGCAGATACAGGCGCTCATACCGGATTTAAAAGTGCTGGCACTGAGGATTTCGCTGGTGTCGAGTTTACAGGTCAGGCTGATCAGCGTGGCGATGGTCAGCATAAACACCACAATCGCTTCATTGCGTGGCAGCGGCGGATTGGCGATTAACCCGACGCTGGCGCTGGTCGCTGTGGCATAGAGCACTACAGCCACAATACCTGTCAGAAACAGCAGCACCGACTTTTTCGCGCCCGGTTTTGCCTGGAAGACGCTGGCGCCGCGCAGCGTGACTTCACCTTTGGCGAGGCGAGCCTGATAGACCTCATCATCTTTCAGCTCTCGGCCTAAGAAGTTGGTCACCAGTGCCGCCAGGAAGAGACCCACCATGGTTGAGGGGATAGCAATCGCCAGCAGCGTGATATAGCTGACGCCGCGCGGTTCAAGCAGGGTGGCGAAGAAGACCACCGCTGCTGAAATCGGTGAAGCGGTAATCGCAATCTGTGAAGCCACCACCGCAATCGACAGCGGCCGGGAAGGACGAACGCCTTGCTCCTTCGCCACTTCTGCAATCACCGGCAGCGTTGAGAAGGCAGTGTGTCCGGTGCCGGCCAGCAGCGTCATCAGGTAGGTGACCAGCGGGGCCAGCAGCGTGACATGGCGCGGATGACGGCGCAGCAGACGTTCCGCCAGACTCACCAGATAATCCATGCCGCCCGCAACCTGCATGGCGGCTATCGCGGCGATTACCGCCATGATGATTTCAATCACATCGAACGGGATTGCGCCAGGCGCCATGCCAAATCCCAGCGTCAGCACCAGAACGCCCATTCCGCCTGCGAACCCGATACCAATACCGCCAAGACGTGCGCCCAACCAGATCGCCATCAAGACGATAAGCAGCTCAACCACAAACATGAATCACTCCTGAAAATTAAACCGGTAAACCTGGGTGTGCTGTTTAACAAAAAAAAAGGCACACCATGTTGATCGTGGTGTGCCTTTGGTTAACCAGCGTCGGTTAAGCCTTATTGTTCGTTTTCATCAGTATAACGTTTTGCTTTATAAACCGGGTACATCAGGTTCTGCACCGAGAAGATATCGTCCAGCTCACTTTCCGTCAGCAGGCCGCGCTCCAGCACAACCTCACGCACGCTTTTACCGGTTTCCGCACAGATTTTGCCGACGATGTCGCCGTTGTGGTGGCCGATATAAGGGTTGAGGTAAGTCACGATACCAATCGAGTTGAAGACGTAGGCTTCGCACACCGCGCGATTGGCGGTAATGCCGTTGACGCACTTCTCCAGCAGGTTGTAGCAGGCGTTAGTCAGGATGCTGATCGATTCAAACAGCGCCTGGCCAATCACTGGCTCCATAACGTTGAGCTGTAACTGACCCGCTTCAGAGGCCATCGTTACGGTGATGTCGTTGCCAATCACTTTGAAGCAGACCTGATTAACCACTTCCGGCACCACCGGGTTAACCTTGGCTGGCATGATAGAGGAACCCGCCTGCAGCTCTGGCAGGTTGATTTCATTCAGGCCGGAGCGTGGACCGGAGGAGAGCAGGCGCAGGTCGTTGCAGATTTTAGAGAGTTTCACCGCCAGGCGTTTCAGCGAGGAATGGACCATCACATAGGCACCACAGTCGGAGGTCGCTTCAATCAGGTCTTCCGCTGGCACCACCGGCAGGTTGCTGACTTCCGCCAGGCGCTGAACCGCCAGATGCTGATAGCCTTCCGGCGTATTGAGGCGGGTGCCGATGGCGGTCGCGCCCAGGTTCACTTCCAGCAGCAGTTCAGCGGTGCGCAGAATGCTTTTGGTCTCTTCGTTCAGCAGCACGCTGAAGGCGTGAAACTCCTGACCGAGGGTCATTGGCACGGCATCCTGCAGCTGGGTACGGCCCATTTTCAGGATGGTCTGGAATTCATCAGCTTTGTGCTGGAAGCCTTCGGCCAGCTGGCTGATGCCATCAAGCAGCTTCAGCAGCGAACTGTAAACCGCGATGCGGAAGCCGGTTGGGTAGGCGTCATTGGTGGACTGGCATTTGTTCACATGATCGTTGGGGTTGAGGTACTGATATTCCCCTTTCTGGTGGCCCATCAGCTCCAGACCGATGTTTGCCAGCACCTCATTGGTGTTCATGTTGACCGAGGTTCCGGCACCGCCCTGATAGACATCCACGGGGAACTGGTCCATACAGCGACCATTGTTGAGCACTTCGTCGCAGGCCTTGATGATGGTATCGGCAATGTTGCGCGGAATGGTCTGCAGCTCTTTGTTGGCCATCGCCGCCGCTTTTTTTACCATCACCATACCGCGGACAAATTCAGGTATGTCGCTGATTTTGCTGTTACTGATATAAAAATTCTCAATCGCACGCAGAGTATGAACGCCATAATAGGCATCCGCCGGAACTTCGCGCATACCTAACAGGTCTTCTTCGATACGAATGTTGTTCGCCATGATAACCTTCTTGTTATTGCCGCTAACCATCACAAAGGATGTGTTTATTTTGTCGTGGTGTACCCGTGCCGACATATTATCCGTCTTCAAAGGGCCGTGTGCGATCATATTCTGATGCATAAGAAAAGCACGCATGCAGAGCACTTAATGCTGCACTCTGGTTAACGATATGTGAAGTTGGTTACAAAATTAACCCCGCAGGATAAATTTGACACGATCGGTTGAAAATGGCGGCGCGGGCGCCCATCTCTTTTCTTATCATCCTCAGGATGAACGCTTTCTGCTGACCGGCACGCTGCCGTTCAGCCCCTACTTACAGGAGAGTACGGTGCGCTGGATACCGTTATTAGTCTTTTTTGTTCTGGCCTGGATCGAGATTTCACTCTTCATTCAGGTGGCACACGTCATGGGCGTGCTGCTTACCATGCTGCTGGTGATCTTCACCTCGTGCATTGGGGTGTCGCTGGTCAAAAATCAGGGCATGAAGAATTTTATGCTGATGCAGGAAAAGCTGGCGCGTAACGAAAGCCCGGCCAATGAGATGATCAAAAGTGTTTCGCTGATCATCGCGGGCTTCCTGCTGCTGCTGCCTGGCTTCTTCACTGATCTGCTGGGTCTGTTGCTGTTGCTGCCTCCGGTGCAGAAGCATCTGACGCTTAAACTGATGCCCCATCTGCGCGTCTGGCGCGGACCGGGTGCCGGCCCTGACAGCGGCTATACCATGGATGGCGAGTTCGAGCGTAAAAACACAGATCGTCTTGAAAACCATGACGATCACAAGGATCGTTAACCGCAGCTATAGCCTCTGAAAGCGCAACCTCCGGGTTGCGTTTTTTATTTGGCGCTTCATCTGCTTAAAAAGTCACCAGTTATCACATCAGGGTAAAAAATTTGTTGTTCGCCCCCTTGAAAGCGGGTGTCAGCGGCCCTATCTCTCTGGTCACGAGGCCGGAAGCCATGCAGACCGGTGATCAACCCCAAAACTGAATGATTGGACTTCTCAAAGGAGAGCTATCAAATGAAAATTCGTCCATTGCACGATCGCGTCATCGTCAAGCGTAAAGAAGTTGAAGCTAAATCAGCTGGCGGCATCGTGCTGACCGGCTCTGCAGCCGGTAAATCCACCCGTGGTGAAGTTCTGGCTGTCGGCAATGGTCGCATCCTTGAGAGTGGCGACGTTAAGCCGCTGGACGTGAAGGTTGGTGACGTAGTGATCTTCAATGAAGGTTACGGCGCTAAAACCGAGAAAATCGACAACGAAGAGGTGCTTATCATCTCTGAGAGCGACATTCTGGCCGTTGTTGAAGCGTAATTTTTACGCGTAATTCACTGAACGAAACGAATTTAAGGGATATTTAAAGATGGCAGCTAAAGACGTAAAATTCGGTAATGACGCACGCGTAAAAATGCTGCGTGGCGTGAACGTACTGGCAGATGCAGTAAAAGTTACTCTGGGCCCGAAAGGCCGTAACGTGGTTCTGGATAAATCTTTTGGTGCACCGACCATCACTAAAGATGGTGTTTCTGTAGCACGTGAAATCGAGCTGGAAGACAAGTTCGAGAACATGGGCGCGCAGATGGTGAAAGAAGTGGCCTCTAAAGCGAACGACGCTGCGGGCGACGGTACCACCACTGCAACCGTACTGGCACAGTCTATCATCACCGAAGGCCTGAAAGCGGTCGCAGCGGGTATGAACCCAATGGACCTGAAACGCGGTATCGACCAGGCTGTTATCGCTGCGGTTGAGAAACTGAAAGCGCTGTCTGTACCTTGCTCTGACTCTAAAGCGATTGCACAGGTCGGTACTATCTCTGCTAACTCCGATGAAACCGTGGGCCAGCTGATTGCTCAGGCGATGGAGAAAGTGGGTAAAGAAGGTGTGATCACCGTTGAAGAAGGCACCGGCCTGCAGGACGAGCTGGATGTGGTTGAAGGTATGCAGTTTGATCGCGGCTACCTCTCTCCTTACTTCATCAACAAGCCAGAAACGGGCGCGATTGAACTGGAATCTCCGTTCATCCTGCTGGCTGACAAGAAAATCTCTAACATCCGTGAAATGCTGCCAGTGCTGGAAGCCGTTGCGAAAGCCGGCAAACCACTGCTGATCATCGCGGAAGACGTTGAAGGCGAAGCGCTGGCAACGCTGGTGGTTAACACCATGCGTGGCATCGTGAAAGTGGCTGCGGTTAAAGCACCAGGCTTCGGCGACCGTCGTAAAGCCATGCTGCAGGATATCGCTATCCTGACCGGTGGTACCGTGATCTCTGAAGAGATCGGTATGGAACTGGAAAAAGCGGCTCTGGAAGATCTGGGCCAGGCTAAACGTGTTGTGATCAACAAAGACACCACCACCATCATTGACGGTGTGGGTGAAGAAGCGACAATCCAGGGTCGTGTAACCCAGATTCGTCAGCAGATCGAAGAAGCAACCTCTGACTACGACAAAGAAAAACTGCAGGAGCGCGTAGCGAAACTGGCAGGCGGCGTAGCCGTTCTGAAAGTCGGCGCAGCCACTGAAGTTGAAATGAAAGAGAAGAAAGCCCGCGTTGAAGATGCGCTGCACGCAACCCGTGCTGCGGTAGAAGAAGGTGTGGTTGCTGGTGGTGGTGTGGCGCTGGTTCGCGTGGCAGCACAGCTGGTTGATCTGCGTGGTCAGAACGAAGATCAGAACGTCGGTATCAAAGTCGCGCTGCGCGCGATGGAATCTCCACTGCGTCAGATCGTTTCTAACGCCGGTGAAGAGCCATCTGTTGTTGCTAACAACGTGAAAGCGGGCGACGGTAACTACGGTTACAACGCGCAGACTGAAGAGTACGGCAACATGATCGACTTCGGTATCCTGGACCCAACCAAAGTGACCCGTTCTGCTCTGCAGTACGCGGCCTCTGTTGCGGGTCTGATGATCACCACCGAATGTATGGTTACTGACATGCCAAAAGGCGACGCACCTGATTTAGGCGGCGGCGCTGGTGGTATGGGTGGCATGGGCGGTATGGGCGGCATGATGTAATTGCCGTTGACTGCTTAAGTCATCACAGAACCCCCGACCGGAAACGGTCGGGGGTTTTTCTTTTTCAGCGTCTGAATGGTGGCAGCGGCAGGAAAAACCCATTAACTTTTTTTATGTTCTGCATCATGGTTTAGTCAGGGCGGGATGCTCTAACGTGGATCCCGGAGCGAAATAGTGCGCTCTGAAAGGGATAAACATCAGATTAAGGAAAATAAAAATGCACGATAAATGGGAATTTTATAAGGACGAAGCACACAAGTGGCGCTGGAGAAGAACGGCGCCCAACGGCAATATTACCGGCGCCGCCAGTCAGGGCTACGTTAACAAAGCCGATTGCATCGAAAATGCACGACGTAATGGCTACACCGATTAAGGGCATCACGCTCCGACATCACCCCCGATCGGAAACGGTCGGGGGTTTTTCTTTTGGGTGGGAAAATAGTATAAGTAAGGCGCAATCGTTCGTCTTTCCTCTTGATATGTCACGCTGTCTGCGGCCGCGATCGACTGATCGACTGGCTTCATTTTATTCACCAGCATCGGCACGCTTGCCAGCCTGCAAGCGGCGTGAAATATTGAGACGATATAACGGGATAAGGGCAATGAATGTTCAGAAAAAAAAGATCTTTTTCTGCTACGCTGCCACCCGACTCTGATGATAATAAATGGGGATTACAATGCGGATTAACCTCTTGCTCGGACTGACGGCTGGCGCGTTATTGCTGGCGGGCTGCAGCAGCTCTACGCAACTCTCTTCAGCAGGACAGCGCGTGACGTTTACCGATCAGCAGCCTGGCAATACCTGTCAGCTTCTGGGCAATATCACCGGCTCACAGAGCAACTGGCTGAGCGGTGCAGGCGGCGAAACCAGCGCACTGCGCGGCGCGGCCAATGACCTGCGCAATCGCGCAGCGGAGATGGGCGGCAACGTGATTTACGGTGCGACCAGCCCGACGCAGAATCTGTTGTCCGCGTTCGCGCCACTCGACAGCAAAATGACCGGCCAGGTCTATAAGTGCCCATAATGTGAATCGGGTACTCTACCGTATTCAATCGGCCAGCTTTGCGCTGGCCGTTTTTATTCCTGACGTAACTGTAAATCTAACGGTGTTTTACTCGGCTCTCCGCCAATTTCACGTGCCAGCTTTGGTACCAGATAGCCGGAGACCTGTGACAATAATGCGCGCACCAGCTGGCGTGCCTCATCATCTGACACAAAGAAATGTGCTGCGCCCTGCACCTTATCCAGCACATGCAGATAGTAGGGCAGAATGCCGGCATCAAACAGCGCATTGCTCAGGGTGGCCAGTGTCTGCGCATTATCGTTGATGCCACGCAGCAGCACGCTCTGGTTCAGCAGGGTCACACCGGCACGCTTCAGGCTAATCATCGCCTCACGCAGCTCATCATCAATCTCCTGCGCATGGTTGATATGCGTCACCATCACCACCTGCAGACGTGTCTCGCTTAACATCTGACAGAGCTGATCGGTAATGCGCGCCGGAATCACCACCGGCAAACGGCTGTGAATGCGCAGGCGTTTCAGATGCGGAATCTGTTCCAGCGCGGCGATCAGCCAGGCGAGTTCATGATCTTTCGCCATCAGAGGATCGCCGCCGGAAAAAATGATCTCATCCAGCTCGGGATGATCGGCGATATAGTCCAGAGCAGCCTGCCAGCTACGCTTGTTGCCAGGATTATCCTGATAGGGGAAATGGCGACGGAAGCAGTAGCGGCAGTTGACCGCACAGCCGCCTTTTACCAGCAATAAAGCCCGGTTTCGGTATTTATGCAGCAATCCAGGCACAACGTTGCTTTGTTCATCGAGCGGATCGGTGCTATAACCTGGCGCATCAGTGAATTCCTGGCGGCGGGTCAGTACCTGAAGCAGCAGAGGGTCGTGCGCATCGCCTTTTTTCATCCGGCGGATGAACGCATGCGGTACACGTAAGGCGAAAAGACGCCGCGCATCCGCACCTTCTGTCAGCTCGGTGTGCTGATCAAGGGCTAAAATCCGCAGTAATTCATCAGGTTCAGTGACAACATCCGCAAGTTGCTGCAACCAATCTTCTCTGGAAGGTGTTTTTAGGGTTACAATGTGTGCCATTTTTTTGGCTTAGTACCAGTGTCAATTTTCGTAGAGGGCCTTCATGGCGACTTATTCTAGCAACGATTTCCGTCCCGGTCTTAAAATCATGTTCGAAGGCGAGCCATATGCCATCGAATCCAGTGAGTTCGTTAAACCGGGTAAAGGTCAGGCATTCGCACGCGTTAAAATGCGTCGCCTGCTGACGGGTTCTCGCGTTGAGAAAACTTTTAAATCTACCGACTCCGCCGAAGGCGCAGACGTTGTAGATACCAACCTGAACTACCTGTACAACGACGGCGAGTTCTACCACTTCATGCACCCGGAAAGCTTTGAGCAGTTCCAGGTTGAAGAGAAGACGGTAAGCGATGCAGCGAAATGGCTGCAGGATAACGCTGAATGTATCGTTACGCTGTGGAACGGTCGCCCGATCGCCGTTCAGCCGCCGAACTTTATCGAAGCTGAAGTTATCGAAACTGATCCAGGCCTGAAAGGTGATACCGCAGGGACTGGCGGCAAGCCAGCTAAACTCTCTACCGGTGCCGTGGTGAAAGTGCCATTGTTCGTGCAGGAGGGTGAAGTGGTCAAAGTTGACACCCGCTCTGGCGAATACGTGTCACGCGTTAAATAAGATTCGCAGGCGCATCTTCTGGTGCGCCTTTTTCTTGTCTGAGAGAAAAAAATGATCACACTGGCAAAATTACTCGCGTTCGCGTTGCTGGTCTCTTCTGCGCTAAGCGCCTGCAACACATTCCACGGTTTTGGCGAAGATGTTTCCCACTTAGGTGGTGCCATTTCACGTGCGGCAAAATGACCGTAACTGATTGTCCTTTTTAGAGTCCCGCCAACAGCAACTGCCTGAAATCCGGCTATGCTTAAAGCGCTGTACTTTACATCCATCAAAAAGGACATTGTTATGTTAAAGAAAAGTATTGCCGCAATCTTCTCTGTACTGGTGCTCTCTTCTCTGCTGACGGCGTGTAATACAACGCGTGGCGTAGGCGAAGATGTCGAAGCGGGTGGCCAGGCGATTCAGAACAGCACGAAGTAACCTGTGATTCCAACCGGTACGAAATGCTTTTCGTACCGGCTTGTCAGCTTCTGCACTATTTCTGTTTTACCCAGATTAACTCTTCAACCGGGAACCCGTCCCGACGCGCCTGCTCAACCAGTTTCTCTTTTACGCCCGGCTCCAGCTGAGGTGTCCGTGACAGTATCCAGAGATAGTGGCGATTCGGGCCGCATACCATCGCATAGCGATAGTCGGGGTCCAGGGCGATAACGTTGTAGCCACCGTAGAAGGGGCCAAAGAAAGAGACCTTCAGAGAAGCTCGCTGTGGTTCACCAGTAAAGTAGGCTTTACCGACGCTCTCCTGCCAGCGTTCCTTTTTGACGTTATAGCCACGGTTGATCACTTTCAGGCCGCCATCTTCACGCGGGCTGTAGTTTGCCGTCACCTGTTCAAGGCCGCGCTCAAAAGGGTGGTTAAGGCGGGCAATCTCATACCACTGACCGAGATAGCGCTGACTGTCAAAGTTATCAATGACCGTGACGTTCTTTGGCGGCGTGGTGCTACAGGCAACTGAGAGAAAAGCACTCAGACTGGCAACAACTGTTTTCCATGGAGACATAGTGGGATTCCTTTGTGATTTAACCGCTTAAGTATAGAAGCCGAAACGCTGTTTTTGGCAGCACGGGCACGAGATTGTTTGCCGCAGGCATTGCAGGTAGACTTCCCCCCCTAATTTGTATCAGGAGTCATCACCATGAGCGAAACGGCAAGCTGGCAACCAAGCGCACCCATCGCCAATTTGTTAAAACGCGCCGCTATTTTAGCAGAAGTGCGTCGTTTCTTTGCCGATCGCGGCGTGCTGGAAGTGGATACACCGGCGATGAGCCAGGCCACCATTACCGATATCCATCTGGTGCCTTTCCAGACGCGTTTTGTCGGCCCTGGCGCTGCGCAGGGGCGCGATCTCTGGCTGATGACCAGCCCGGAATATCATATGAAACGCCTGCTGGCAGCAGGCAGTGGCCCGATCTACCAGATGGCGCGCAGCTTCCGCAATGAAGAGGCGGGACGTCACCACAACCCGGAATTTACCATGCTGGAGTGGTACCGGCCGCATTACGACATGTATCGTCTGATGAATGAAGTCGACGATCTGATGCAGCAGGTGCTGGAGTGTGACAGTGCAGAGTCGCTCTCTTATCAGCAGGCGTTTATCCGTCATCTGGAGCTGGACCCGTTATCAGCAGATAAAGCGCAGTTGCGTGAAGCGGCCGAGAAGCTGGGTGAAGGCGAGCTGGCGCGTGCAGAAGAGGATCGCGATACCCTGCTGATGCTGCTGTTTATGCTGGGCGTGGAACCGAAGATTGGTCAGGATAAACCCTGCTTCGTTTATCATTTCCCGGCCAGCCAGGCAGCACTGGCGGAGATCAGTACTGAAGATCACCGTGTGGCTGAACGCTTCGAGGTTTATTACAAGGGCATTGAGCTGGCGAACGGTTTCCGTGAGCTGACCGATAGCCGTGAGCAGCGTCAGCGCTTCGAGCAGGATAACCGTCGCCGTGCGGCGCGCGGCCTGCCTGTGCATCCTATCGATACCTATCTGCTGGATGCGCTGGCGCATGGTATGCCAGCCTGCTCCGGCGTCGCGTTGGGTATTGATCGCCTGATCATGCTGGCGTTGAAAGCGGAGTCACTGAGTGAAGTGATCGCGTTTCCGGTAGATCGTTGCTAATTGGTTATTAACAAACGATGACGGAATAGTAAGGAAGGGTAGGCCCGGATGAAGAGCAAAGCGTCCGAGGCAGGATGGCGAGGCCGACCGCCATGGATGGCGGCCTTCTTTGCGATCAGTCGGGCCATCCCTGACCAGACACGGATTTTAGCTAGTTACTATTGTCCGGGAATTCCTGAATGGTCACCGGTAGCGTCAGCTTCTGATCGTTTCGCAGCACCTGCACATCAATCACAGAACCCGGGCGAATTTCTGCCACCTGATCCATGGTCTCCTGCGCGGAGATGGCTGGCTTGCCGTTCACACTGAGTAGCACATCGTTGGCCTGAATCCCCGCTTTATCTGCAGGGCCATCTGGTGTGACCACGCTGACAATAATGCCCTGAACCCGATCCAGATTGCTGCCCTGTCCATGTAGCGGCGGCAACTCACGCCCGGTAATGCCGATATAGCCGCGGATTACCCGACCATCACGAATCAGCTTATCCATGATTTTCGAGGCTAAGACGGTTGGAATGGCGAAACCAATCCCTTCCGGCGTTTCACCATCATTGCTCTTATCAAACGTCAGGGTGTTAATGCCCATCAGCTCACCGAGCGAGTTAATCAGCGCACCGCCGGAGTTACCCTGGTTGATTGAGGCATCGGTCTGCAGGAAATTCTGTCGGCCTGACGAACTCAGACCTACGCGGCCCGTGGCGCTGATAATGCCCTGCGTTACCGTTTGACCGAGATTGTAGGGGTTGCCGATCGCCATCACCACATCACCGATGTGCGGCTGACGGTTTGGATTAATCGGGATAACGGGCAGGCCGGAGGCCGTAATCTTGAGAACCGCCAGGTCGGTCATTCCATCGGAACCTACCAGCGTCGCTTCAAAGAAGCGGCCATCCTGCAGCGCCACGATAATCTGGTCGGCATTGTTGATCACATGCTTATTGGTAAGGATGTAGCCTTTTACATTCATGATCACCCCGGAACCCAGGGTCGTGATGCCACGATTGTTGTTGCCGTGGGCGCTACGATTGTAAACATTCACAACGGCAGGCACGGCGCGTCGCACCCCTTGATTGAAGCTAAAGGGCGTTTCGTCGGTAATATTTTCGTGGTTATAGAGGGCGTCGCTGCCCATACGAAGTGCAGGCAGTGCTGCGAGCAAAATACCCGCCACAATCAGGCCCAGCACCACGGCACGCAAAAGTTTAAGAAACATGGTGTTAAATCACGCCAGGGGAGATCGCAGGGGAGAATAGCATGAGAGCGGCGGACACACACGCGCTTGTGTCCGCCGTAATGCGAGGTTTATCTCAACAACAGATAGATAGTTTCATCGCCGCGCACCACATTCAGTGCCAGTACCGGCGGTTTCCCTTCCAGGATTTTACGCAGTTCAGCAATGTTCTGAACCCGGCTGCGGTTAACGCCGATAATCACATCATCTTTCTGCAGGCCAACCTGTTCAGCCGGTGTGCCTTTTTCGATGGTATCGACTTTGACGCCTTTATCACCGGTCTTCGTCTGTCCATCACTCAGCGTTGCGCCCTGAAGAGCGGGTGACATCAACTGTGCGCTGGCGGTGGTCTGCGAACTCTGCTCCAGCGTAACGGTAACTGTTAATGGCTTACCTTCGCGTAGAAGGCCAAGCTTAACCTGCTCACCTGGCGGCGTGGTGCCCACTTTTACGCGTAGCTCAGCGAAACTGGTAATCGGCTTGTCGTTGATCGATGTAATGATATCGCCTGACTTCACGCCCGCTTTCTGCGCGGCAGATTGCGGTAAGACTTCAGAAACAAAAGCACCGCGCTGTGCATCGACATTGAACGCTTTAGCCATGTCGGCCGTCATTTCAGTGCCTTTGATGCCGAGCTGACCGCGCTTCACTTCACCATATTTGATCAACTGCTGCGCGAGGTTCATCGCCATATCACTTGGGATAGCAAAGCCGATGCCGATGTTACCGCCGCTTGAGGCGAGGATGGCGGTATTGATACCGATCAGCTCGCCGTTAAGGTTGACCAGCGCGCCGCCTGAGTTACCGCGGTTGATCGCAGCATCGGTCTGAATAAAGTTTTCCAGCCCTTCCAGATTCAGGCCGCTGCGGCCCAGCGCAGAGATGATCCCGGAGGTGGCGGTCTGTCCCAGACCAAACGGGTTGCCGATCGCCACCGCGAAATCACCCACTTTCAGCTGATCAGAATCCGCGACTTTCACCTGCGTAAGGTTTTTTGCGCCCTGAATCTGAATCAGCGCGATATCGGTCTGCTCATCATGGCCGATCAGTTTGGCTTCATATTCGCTGCCGTCACCGAGCTGTACGTTGATTTTATCCGCACCGTTGACCACATGGTTGTTGGTCAGCACGTAGCCCTTAGCGGCATCAATGATGACGCCAGAACCCAGGCCTTCAAACGGCTGAGGCTGACTGTTTCCGCCAGGCATCTGGCCGAAAAAGCGTTTCAGCGGTTCAGGAATATCCTGAGCCTGCGCACCGGAATCGGTGCCTTCAACGTGAACACTGACCACGGCGGGCAACACTTTTTCCAGCATCGGTGCCAGACTCGGCAGCGGCTGGCCCGCAATTTGTGCTGGCAGCGTTGCCATCGCGTCTGGCGCGGCGGCAAGACTCATCCCAATACTCAGGGCTAATGCGCTAAACAGGCGTGCTTGTTTTTTCATTGCTACAACGCTCTCGCTGCAAAAGGTGGGAGGAATTAATAAGTGTGACAGTCGTTTGCGGTCAGGGTTCGCAAATTCAGTGGGCGCAGACAGGCTGCGCCCCAAAAAGATCAGTCGCGGGCAGGGCGCTCGCCACGCAGTAAACCGGATGCGCCTTCAGAGTAGTCGCGCGGCATCTGCACCGGCACCTGATCGTTATCCGCTTCAGCTTCAGTCAGCTGATAGGCAAACGGATTTTTCTGTCCAGGCAGATTTGGCAGCAGATCATTGGATCCTTTTGCCATGTGCTGATAGAGCTGACGATAATCACGCGCCATGTTGTCCAGCAGCTCCGCGCTCTGCGCGAAGTGGTTGGTCAGCTCTTCGCGATAATCAGCCAGCTCCGCTTTCGATTTTTCCAGCTCGTACTGCATGCTGCGCTGCTCACGCAGCTTTTTGTTGCCAAAACGCATGGCTACTGCGCCGACAATAATACCTACCACTAAACCAATTAGCCCGTATTCCCAGGTCATAATGACTCCCGTGTTATTTCCATTGTTCCGTAGGGCGTTGCACCATTTCAATAATAGTTACTATACCCGTTAATCTTATGGATGTGGAACTCCGGTGCAGCATGGCTTAGTGTAGAACGGCCTTTTTTTCAGCAACCGTGGTATGAATCAGACACCATTCAGGGACTTTGAAACAATAATGCAAACCTCAACTCCGCTTGCACGCTATGAGCAGGCGCTGTCGCAGGGCGAATTCAGGCCCGATGACGTACAACGTGAAGCGATAACCCGTTTAGACGCGCTGCAGCAGGCGCTGGTTGCCCGGCAACAATCTGCCGCGCCGGCCACATCCGGCCTGCTGGGTCGTCTGTCAAAATTGATCGGCAAAGAGAAAAATGAGGCGCCACAACCGGTACGTGGCCTCTATATGTGGGGCGGTGTCGGTCGCGGTAAGACCTGGGTCATGGATCTCTTTTTTCAGTCTATTCCTGGCGATCGCAAACTGCGTCTGCACTTCCACCGCTTTATGCTGCGGGTGCACGAAGAGCTGACGCAGCTTCAGGGCCAGAGCGATCCGTTACTGATTATCGCGGACAAATTCAAAGCCGAAACCGACATCCTCTGTTTTGATGAGTTTTTTGTCTCCGATATCACGGATGCGATGCTGCTCGGCACGTTGATGGAAGCGCTGTTTGAACGCGGTATCGCGCTGGTGGCCACCTCGAACATTCCGCCTGACGACCTCTATCGTAATGGTCTGCAGCGTGCGCGTTTCCTGCCTGCCATTGAGCAGATAAAACGCCACTGCGATGTGATGAACGTGGATGCCGGAATTGACTACCGGTTACGCACGCTGACCTCCGCACACTTGTGGAACTATCCGCTGAACCCGGAAACGCACGCTGAAATGACGCGGATGTTTAAAGCGCTGTCGGGTAGCCAGCCTGAAGAGGCGCCGGTTCTGGAGATTAATCACCGCCAGATGCCGACGTTGGGCGTCAGCGAGGGCGTGCTGGCGATTAATTTCACGACGCTGTGCGGCGAAGGGCGCAGCCAGCATGACTATATTGCGCTGTCGCGCCGTTTTCACAGCGTGCTGCTGTATGACGTGCCGGTGATGATCTATAAAACCGAAGATCAGGCGCGCCGTTTTTTGGCTCTGGTCGATGAGTTCTATGAACGTCATGTGAAGCTGGTGGTCGCGGCGGAGACGTCACTGACCGAGATTTATCAGGGCACGCGGCTGAAGTTCGAATATCAGCGCTGTTTATCCCGACTTCAGGAGATGCAGAGCGAAGAGTATCTTCGCTTACCGCACCTGCCGTGAGAATAATCAGGATAAATACCGAAATAGGGTTCGATTTTTGTAACCGACTTCTCTATAATCTTGCGACCCCACGTTACAGCAAAGGATTTTTTTCCCAAATCCTCTGTGTTCCAGTAACTCTATCCGAAGGGGTGGCTTGCTGGTCAAAATGGTCGTGTGAGCCTCATTCGTTTACTTAAGCGTTTGGGATTTCACCAACGTGTAACTTAATTTGGGTAAGCTTTTCGATGAAAACTTTTACAGCTAAACCAGAAACCGTCCAACGTGACTGGTTTGTAGTTGACGCAACGGGCAAAACTTTGGGTCGCCTGGCGACTGAACTGGCGCGCCGTCTGCGTGGTAAGCATAAAGCGGAATACACTCCGCACGTTGATACTGGTGATTACATCATCGTTCTGAACGCAGAAAAAGTTGCTGTAACCGGCAACAAGCGTACTGACAAGATCTACTATCACCACACTGGTCACATCGGTGGTATCAAACAGGCGACCTTTGAAGAGATGATTGCTCGCCGTCCTGAGCGTGTGATTGAGATCGCGGTTAAAGGCATGCTGCCGAAGGGCCCGCTGGGTCGTGCTATGTATCGTAAACTGAAAGTTTACGCAGGCAACGAGCACACCCATGCGGCACAGCAACCGCAAGTTCTTGACATTTAATCGGGATTAAAGGCAATGGCTGAAACTCAAAACTACGGCACTGGTCGCCGCAAAAGCTCTACCGCTCGCGTATTCATGAAGCCGGGTAGCGGTAATATCGTTATTAACCAACGTTCTCTGGAACAGTACTTCGGTCGCGAAACTGCCCGCATGGTAGTTCGTCAGCCGCTTGAGCTGCTGGATATGGTTGGTAAATTCGATCTCTACGTCACTGTTTCTGGTGGCGGTATTTCTGGTCAGGCTGGTGCGATCCGTCACGGTATCACCCGCGCTCTGATGGAATACGACGAATCACTGCGTGGCGAGCTGCGTAAAGCTGGCTTCGTAACGCGTGATGCGCGTCAGGTTGAACGTAAGAAAGTCGGCCTGCGTAAAGCACGTCGTCGTCCTCAGTTCTCCAAGCGTTAATTGTTTGCAGCTCCGGCTGCGACAATTGGCTCAAAAAACCCGCTTCGGCGGGTTTTTTATTTTCGGCCTTCCCACGACTCCCCGCGAAAACCGTAACGTCGCGCTCATTTTACCTGCAAAGATTCATTCCACGCCCACAAGCAGCCTAAAATCTGGTAAACTCTGTGTCACTTTGCGCCCGCAGGCCGGTGCGTTATGCGCCTCCCCACTGTCGGGGCGTCAGTATCTACGGCGCGGCTAACCAGGTTGCGTGCGAGTTCGATAAGCTGGTGAATCGCCGTGTGGTTGGCTATTCGCAGTATCTTTTTGTGAACAAACTTGGAGGTTTTCATGGCTGTCGCTGCCAACAAACGTTCGGTAATGACGCTGTTTTCTGGTCCTACTGACATTTTCAGCCATCAGGTACGTATTGTCCTGGCGGAGAAGGGTGTCAGCGTAGAGATCGAGCAGGTCGAAATGGATAACCTGCCGCAGGATCTGATTGACCTCAATCCGTATCGCACGGTACCGACGCTGGTAGATCGTGAGCTGACGTTGTATGAATCACGCATCATCATGGAATATTTAGATGAGCGTTTCCCGCATCCGCCACTGATGCCGGTTTATCCGGTTGCCCGTGGTGATAGCCGCCTGATGATGCATCGCATCGAGCAGGACTGGTATAGCCTGATGCGGAAAGTCGAGAACAGCACGGGACAGGAAGCCGAAGCGGCACGCAAGCAACTGCGTGAAGAGCTGCTGGCTATCGCGCCACTGTTTGGTCGTACGCCTTACTTCATGAGCGAAGAGTTCAGTCTGGTTGATTGCTACCTGGCTCCGCTGTTATGGCGTCTGCCATCAATGGGCATCGATTTGATCGGCTCAGGTTCAAAAGAGCTGAAAGGCTACATGAATCGCGTATTTGAGCGTGACTCATTCCTCGCTTCATTAACTGAAGCTGAACGTGAAATGCGCCTGCAAGCCCGGGCTTAACGTATGGAAATGTCGCAACTTACTGCACGTCGTCCCTATCTGCTGCGCGCCTTCTATGACTGGTTGCTCGACAATCAGCTGACGCCGCATCTGGTGGTCGATATTAATCTGCCAGGTGTGCAGGTGCCGCTGGAGTATGCGCGTGATGGTCAGATTGTCCTGAACATCGCGCCACGCGCTGTCGGCAACCTCGATCTGGCAAATGATCAGGTGTCGTTTAACGCCCGCTTTGGTGGCGTGCCTCGCCAGGTTAACGTGCCGATGGCGGCGATTCTGGCAATCTATGCGCGTGAAAACGGTGCCGGGACGATGTTTGAACCGGAACCCGCTTACGAGCTGGGTATGCAGGAGGCGTCAGAAGGTCAGGAAGAGACCATGATGTCCGTGATTGATGGTGATCGTCCTGACGACGCCAGCGATGACGAGACGCCGCCTGATGACGATCCACCGCCTCGTGGTGGACGACCTTCACTGCGCGTAGTGAAATAGCCGTGACATAACAGTGAATACCCGTCCATGTGACGGGTATTTTTTTGCCTGCCACCCATAAAAAATCCGGCTGCCTGCGCAAGCCGGATTTTTTCAGCAGACCTTCACGATTAATAGACGTCGCGCAGGTAGCGTTTCTCTTTCTTCAACTGATCGACGTAGTCTGCCGCACGCTCGGTGGAGAGGCCACCAAACTGGCGAACTACTTCATACAGCGCGTTATCCACATCTTTCGCCATACGTGAGGCATCGCCACAGACGTAGAAGTAAGCCCCTTCCTGCAGCCAGGCATAGAGTTCTGCGCCCTGTTCCAGCATCCGGCTCTGCACGTAGATCTTCTTCTCCTGATCGCGTGAGAACGCCAGATCCAGGCGCGTCAGCAAGCCATTATCCCGCCAGGCAAGTAACTCATCCTGATAGATGAAGTCATGCTCCTGATGCTGATCGCCGAAGAACAGCCAGTTCTTGCCCTGCGCGCCGGTTGCCTGGCGCTCCTGCAGGAAGGCACGGAATGGCGCAATACCGGTACCCGGTCCCACCATGATCAGCGGTGCGCTGTTATTGGCAGGCACGCGGAACGATTTATTGGGCGAGATAAAGATGGCGGGCTTCTCGCCGCGACGCACACGCTCGGCCAGATAGGTCGAGCAGACGCCACCGCGATTACGGCCACCACTGTGATAACGCACCGACGCAACGGTCAGATGCACCTGGTTAGGATGGGCCTTAGAACTGGATGAAATTGAGTAAGCACGATGCTGCAGTGGGCGCAGCAGGGCAACAAACTCAGGAACCGCCAGCGTACGCGTCAGCTCAAGCTGCAGCAGGTCGAGGGTATCTTTGCCCCACAGCCACACGCCCAGCGCATCTTTATCATCATGCTGTAAGACATGACGCAGTTCCTGGTTGGTGGTGTTCTGTCCGACCCACTCGATCAACTTGCGTGACGGCTCTGAAATCTCAAACTGATAGGTCAGCAGGTCGCCGAGGCTACGGTCAAAGCCAGGCACCGGCGTCTGGTAATCAGCATTAAGCTGGGTCAGTAGCAGGCTCACCAGTGACGGCTCGTTGACCGGAATCACGCCCAGCGCATCGCCCGCTTCATATTTCAGGCCGCTGTCCGACAGGTCGAATTCGAAATGACGAATATCTTTGGCTGACTGCTCGCCTGACAAACGCTTGTTGGTGATCAGCGCAGCGGCATACGGATTCGATTTGTTGCTGCCCGGAATGACCGGCGCTTCAGGTGCGCTCTCCAGCACGGTGCCGCTGCTGCCCGCGCTGGCCGCAAACTGTGGCATTGAGCTGTTCAGCCACTCACTGGAAGGCTCTTCGTAGTCGATATCACAATCGATACGATCAACCACGCGTTTCGCACCCAACTGCTCAAGGCGCATATCAATGAACTTGCCCGCCTGACAGAAGCCATCGTAGCCGGTATCGCCAATGGCCAGCACGGCGAAATGCATCTGCTCCAGACGTGGTGCGGTACTGGCAGAGATCGCATCCCAGAATAGCTGCGCGTTGTCCGGCATTTCACCTTCGCCATAGGTCGAGGTGACGATCAGCACATGGCGCATAGTGGCAAACACGTCGAGATCGACATCGCCCAGCGCCTGAACCACGGGTACCAGCCCTTTGGCGCGGGCAGATTTCGCTGCGGTCTGCGCCAGTGCTTCGGCATTGCCGGTCTGTGAGCCGTAAAGAATATGCAGTTGCGTGGTCGCGGCTGCGCCCGTACCTGCGGCAGGTTGCTGTTTGTCTTCTAACACCAGCAAACGGGAGTGAAGCCCCGCGAGAAAGCCAGCCAGCCAGTACTTCTGATCGCCATTAAAAGGTGCATCTTCTGGAATATAAGGAATTTTCATGGGTACTTTTACTCAATCCCGTTCTCGCCCGATATCAGTGGCGTTGTCCTGTCTGAAAGCGGTTCCGCTTTCCCGCGCGGCAGGTTCTGCTGCAGGGGAGAGCGGTTCTGCATCTGTCCGGTACAACGATTAATCCGGGCAATGATCAATTAATAATATTCAGTTCAGCCTGATCAGTATCACTGTCAGGAGAGTTTACCCACCGCAGCGGCGATTTCCGGCAATGCCGCACGTGCAAACAGCTCTTCAAAGTCAGGCAGGTGGCCCAGCACTTCCCGGTTACAGGCATCCTGATACATGATCCAGCCGTAGGTGGCCAGGCTGTCCATAGAGCGGATGTTACGTTGCGTCAGCGCCGCTTTGTAATCTGACATGCGTTTGGTACCAATCAGACTCGCCAGTTCATCATCGCTGTAACTTTCAATGGCGGAACGGGCATGACGTTGCAGCTTGCTGACCAGTGAAAAGTCTTCAGTCATCAGCAGATTACGCACCGCTTTTTCTACCGCCGCATCTTCAACCGGCGTGCCTTTCGGCAACTTAGCCAGTGCCAGTTGCTGGGCAAAGCTCAGTACGGTGTAGTTGTTCAGCAGGACAAACATCTCCTGCGTATCGGTCGCGCCATAGGCCGGGACGGCACCATTGGCGATGGTTTTACCCTGACGCCACGCTGCTTTAAACTTGGCAACCTGATGGCCTGCCAGCGCCGTTGATAGCTCTTCGAGCAGATCTTTACGGCTCTTGGCTTTCAGAATCTCACCGCCATCCTGATACAGCAGCAGCGAACGCGGCATCACGTAAACAAAGTGGTGACACTCTGTTTCCCAGTTCTCCAGCAGCCAGGCGGCACGTGGCGATTTAGTCGCTTCCAGATGCCAGTTCAGCATGGTCAGCACTGCCTGCTTATGCACCTGCGCCATCTCATCCTGATCGGCAATCGAGCCGAACCGCACCGAATCACCGGCAGCGTGGCTGGCCAGCGATCCATAGGGGTCGTACTGGTAGGCAAAGCCGCCGCTCATGCCGTTGCCAAATCCTTTACCAAAGGTGCCCAGGTTAAGGATGGCGCCGTTAGTCATATATTCGCAGCAGAAGTCACCGACGCCTTCAACAACGGCAGTTGCGCCTGAGTTACGCACCGCGAAACGGTCACCCGCCTGGCCCTGCACGAACAGACGTCCGCCGGTTGCGCCGAACAGCGCAAAGTTACCAATCAACACGTTGCCATCGGCATCCTGCGCGCCACCGCCAGGTGACATCACAATCAGTTCGCCGCCACACTGTCCTTTGCCGACACCGTCGTTACAGGTGCCGTAATGGGTCAGCTGCATGCCATCGTTGCAGAATGCGCCAAATGACTGACCGGCAGAACCGGTAGTGGAAATTTTGACGCTCTCAGGGGCCAGATAACTGCGGCCGCGATCGTCGGTCATTACCGCAGGCATTGCCTTCAACTGCTCCTGGCTCAGCTGATGATTCAGCATGCGCTCAATATCGATGGCCAGCTGGCCGCCGACACTTTTGTTGCGGTTGTTCAGAACGATGCTGTTGCCCAGGGCGACGTCAGGATTTCCCTGCTCCACCAGCGATAGCTTCAGTTGCTCAATCCAGCCATCATCCAGTTCAAAGTCTTTTTCCAGATAAACCGGCTTATCGATTTTCAGTTCAGGCACCACGGTGAGCATGGCGCGTAAGTCGAGTTTGCCCACTTCCAGCGGGTGATCCATCAGGTGCAGCAGGTCAGAGCGACCGCGCGCCTCACGCAGAGAACGCAGACCCATACGTGCCAGAATCTCACGCACTTCATGCGCCACGTTGAGGAAATACTGCGCCAGCTGACGTGGATCGCCATCAAAGGCTTCGGCGTTAGTGGTTAAGCCAGCCGGGCACTTCACGTTACAGTTCTTCGCCATCACGCATTTCAGCATCATCAGCGCAGTGGTGCCGAACTCGAAGCTATCACCGCCCAGCAGGGCAGACTTCACCACGTCGCTTCCGGTCTGCTGTGCGCCAGAGCAGCGCAGCAATACTTTCTCGCGCAAGCCATTGGCGCACAGTGCCTGGTGGACTTCAGCGATGCCGATTTCGGCCACGCGTCCGGTATATTTCAGGCTGGTCACAGACGCAGCGCCTGTACCGCCTGTGTTACCGGCCACGTTAATCACGTCTGCACCGGCTTTAGCCACGCCAACCGCGATGGTGCCGATCCCTTCAGACGAGACCAGTTTGACGATAACGCGCACCCGCGCAGCTTTACAGTCGTGGATCAGCTGCGCCAGATCTTCGATGGAATAGGTGTCGTGATGCGGCGGCGGAGAGACCAGCTCAACGCCAGGTGTACCGCCACGGGCCGCAGCAATCTCAACGGTGACTTTGGCTGCCGGTAACTGACCGCCTTCGCCAGGCTTCGCGCCCTGACCAATTTTGATCTCCAGCTCTTCCAGCATCGGGTCTGCCAGATAGGCAGCCCAGACGCCGAAACGACCCGAAGCCAGCTGTTTGATACGGGAGGCACGGATGGTGCCGTGACGGGAGTAATGCTCGCCGCCTTCACCACAGTTACTCATGCCGCCGACCATGTTGGTGCCGTGTGCGACCGCTTCATGAGCAGGCGCGACCAGCGCGCCGTGGCTCATCGCCCCGGAGGCAAAGGTACGGGTAATTTCACAGGCTGGCTGCACTTCACTCAGCGGCAGTGAAGGCAGGGTGGTGAAAATACGTGACAGATAATTTGCCGCTTTACCGTAAGCCGTCACTTTAAGACCGCCAGTGACCACTTCGCTGCTCTCAATATCGTCACCGAAGCGGAATCTCAGAGCACGAGACAGGTTTTCCAGTCGCTCGCTCTCTGGCTTCAGACCTTCAATCGCATCGGTCAGACGCAGCATAAAGTGATTCAGGCTGCCATCCACTGCTTCACACTCCATGCCGCGAATAGCAAAGCCGTTGTTGGTCAGCGAGTAGCGTCCCAGCTTGCGGCGAAACTCTGCTTCACTGTCGATGTGGGTCAGGTCAGCCGGAAAGGTCAGGATATCGCGCAGGGCCGCCGGGCGACGCTTACGCTCTTCATACATCAGGCTTGAGAACTGACGGTAGTCGGCAGTAATCGCAAAATTGTTGATCACCTCATCCGGGATGCGCTCGAAGCTGCTGTCTTTAAACGTCTCTGGCTTGATGCCAAACGCATTATCCAGTTTTGCCAGCGTCATCAGACGGATGAAGTTATCCTCTTCGCGCGCCTTGTCGGCAAAGCGAATCGGCTCTTCGGTCATGTCGATGAAGGTGCGTACGGCGATGGTGCCGTAGGAGTGACCCGCGCCTTCTGCGCGCTCTTTGAACAGGCCCAGCAATGGCACTTCAGACTCGCCCTGAATCTTCAGTGCGCTCTGGTGCCAGTCAACGGCCATTTGCGCGATCGTCGCGAAGCCTGCACCGCCAACCGGCGTTCTGATATTCGGGAAATACTTTTTCAGCACCGGGTCATCGGTGTTCAGGAAGTTCGGCTCAAAGAATTCGCCGCTGCTGTAGCTCTCAACGGTACAGAGCCCCACTTTGCCCATGGTTTTCATCAGGGCTTTTTCAGCCGCTTTGGCATAGCGCCTAAAGGCTTTGTTACCTTCTTCACCTTCGCCAAATTTCTCCTCTGCGCGCATCTGTACGCCCAGTGGATAGATAGCGGAAGCACCAAAGCCGAGTGTGGCTGCAATGTGGTGCGAGGAGATGCTCTGGCCGCTTTCTACTACCAGAGACACATCCAGACGCAGGCCTTCCTGTACCAGACGCTGGTTGATGGCGGAAACCACCAGCAGCATCGGGATCGCAGCGTGCTTTGAAGAGATGTGGCGATCGGTAAGCACGGCGATGCCGCCCTGAGTACGGGCAAAATCCACCACCTGCTGCGTCAGGTCATCAATCGCTTTTTCCAGCGCATTCGCGTTCGCGGTGGTGCTCAGCAGATCTTTGCCGATCACCGGCTCATAGAGCATCTCAAAGCGGGCATAAGGCGCGATGGTCTGCTCGCGTAAACGCAGCATATCAAGATGACTGAGGATCGGCGTCGGCACCACAATCTGACGGCCTTTGCTGCGGCCCAGATGCGGTTTCGCGCCGAGTGCGACACGCAGCGTCATGCCATCCACTTCGCGGATAGAGTCCAGCGGCGGGTTGGTCACCTGAGCAAAGCGCTGAGAGAAGTAGTGCGCCATGCCGCCTTCATGATCGGATAAGCCGTTGATGGCGTTGCCGTAACCCATCGCAGAGATCTTCTCTGCACCGGTGTTCAACATCGGGTCCATCATGAACTTGAAGCTTTCCTGGTTGTAGTAGTAGGCAACAAAACGCTGATAGGTTTTCAGATCGCCGCGATAACGCAGCGGTGAACCCTGCTGTTCAGCCGGAATCTCAGGCAGATCGTCAAGACCGACGCGCGCTTCACGCAGCAGCGCAGAATAATCTTTCTCTGCAGCCAGTTTTTCCAGCGCCTGCAGCGTGGTGTAGCTGCGTTTTTCACGATGATCGAAATAGAGCATACCGCCCGCTTCGATACGGCCACGACGCAACACGCTTTCCGGTGGGAAGGCGATTTGGCCGGCTTCCGACATCGCACCGATATATTCAGCCGTTTCGACTGAACGCAGTGGGCGCAGGCCAAGCCGGTCAAGGCGTGCACCAATCACTTCGCCATTGCCGAAGATTAATGCCGCCGGGCCGTCGTTCTTCTCTTCATACAGTGAGAAATACTCCAGCATGTCGCGCACTTCTGACGGCAGTGAACTGTCGTTTTCCCAGGCTGGCGGCATCATTGAGACGACGGCGGTGATCAGGTCGAGGTTATCTTCCATCAGACGGCTATGGATGCTCTGATCCAGACGCGAGCTATCGGACTGGCCTTTCGGCCGCACGATTTTCTTACCACGGGCCAGAGCCAGCGCGGACTCGGCGATGCGGTTTTTACGGTCCGTATTCAGCTCACCGTTATGCGCCATCAGGCGGAACGGCTGCGCCATGGTGGTATGCGGATCGGTGTTGGTGGAGAAGCGGGTATGGAAGAACAGCCCGCGCACCTGATGATCGGGATCGGTCAAATCTTTGAAGTATGGGATCACTTCATTGGAGTTCAGACGGGCTTTGAACACCTGTGTGCGTGATGACAGCGACAGCGGATAGAGACCGCCAAATTCGCTTTCGGTGAAGGCACGCGCTTCAATCGTTAACAGGGCGCGGTAGATGCGCTGTTCGAAGTCGTTCTGATCGACCACGTCCTGTGGCGCAGTGAAAACCCACTGCAGAATCGGTAACTGGAACTGTATGGCTGCCGGGCGCGTCACGCTGCTGTCGAGTGGCATGTCACGTTTCATGATCACCGGCAGGCCAAAGCTGCTGAGTGCCTCATCTACCAGACGTTCGGCATTTGCGCGTAGCTCAGCATCTTTCGGTACAAAGAAGTTGCCGACGCCAAAGCGGCCCGCTTCCAGCGGCTTGTTGGTAATTTTGCGGAAAAAGTGCAGCGAAAGGTCAACGTTGACCCCCGCGCCATCGCCGACGCCTTCCGCCGACATACCGCCGCGGTGAGGCACCGTACACAGGGCGCTATGCGCCATCTGCAGAATTTCGTGGGTCTGCTCGCCGTCCTTACGCGTAATGAAACCTACACCACAGCTGTCACTGCCTGCTGTCGGATCATACAAGCCATAGGATTGAGGTTTTTTAGTGGACATTGAGGGTCTCCTTAAACTGCTTTGACATTGCCTGCACTGATTCAGGGTCTGGGCGCACTGGGGCGCTATCATTTTCATCGCCATGCTCTGTCGAGCGCGCGTCATAGCCCTGAGCATTTCTCTCCAGACATCGGTAAAACGTCCTTAATTGAGCTGCTCTCTGATTTCCGGTCTCTTAAAGGAGATGACTTAAACCACGCGGGAGTCTTCTTGTTGCATAGATATGCCGAGACAATGGCCCGTCTGGAAAGCTTTCAGCGGATTTCCAACTTATCGGGAAAGCGTAATCAGGTCAAATAGGGTGGTCAGACAGGGTAATTAGCTGTTTTATCTGCTTAACATAATGAATTTAATGGATTTTATGGTTTAAAATGTATCACTCTGATGCCTGGAGATCGGCCGATAAATGTGAACTGACTCACTGTAGTGCAGGCGCCAGATCTCTGCACCATGCTGGTGACGGGGTGTTATACAGCATTAAATGCTGTTCAGCACCGTTGCTGCATAGCATGTATCTGTTTTTCTTATGTCCGGCTATTTGAATGAAACAGTGGTTGGTTATAAGAAAAATTAATCAGCACACGCGTGCTTAAAACATCACTAAAGATGAATGGGTATGCATAAGAAAGGATGTGCCTGTGCAACAGAATGTTGCCAGGATATTGAAAAAAGGCCGTACAGAGAAATCGGTGATTTGCTGGCGGCCTTACAGATTATTCATTTGGCACAGTCAGTCAAGGGTTTTAACCGCTTTGTCCTTAACGTCGCCGATCGGCTCTGCGGATGCACCATAAAAGGGCATTTGATCCCGCATCTCCCTGCGACGTGCTGCGACGTGCTGCGACGTCAGCAGGGTAACTGCGCTATTATGAGGCTGTTTCTCTTCCAGGGAGTTGTTATGAAACAAATTCGTCTGTTGGCGCAGTACTACGTTGATTTAATGGTCAAGCTTGGACTGGTGAGGTTCTCGTTGCTGCTGGCGTCTGCGCTGGTCGTGCTGGCGATGATCGTCCAGATGGCCGTCACGATGGTACTGCGGGGCCATGTCGAGAGTATTGACGTGGTGCGTTCTGTCTTCTTCGGGCTGCTGATTACGCCCTGGGCGGTCTATTTTCTGTCGGTGGTGGTCGATCAGCTGGAGGAGTCCCGGCAACGGCTGGCACGGCTGGTGGATAAGCTGGAAGAGATGCGTACCCGCGATTTGGAACTCAATCAGCAGATGAAAGAGACCATTACGCAGCTGAATCAGGAGATCAGCGATCGTAAAAAGGCGGAGCTGGCACGCGAACAGGTGATGGACAAGCTGCGTGAAGAGGTGACCCGTCGTGAACAGGCACAGATTGAGCTGGAGCAGCAATCCTCTTTCCTGCGTTCATTCCTGGATGCTTCGCCTGACCTGGTCTTCTATCGCAACATCGATAAACAGTTCTCCGGCTGTAACCGCGCGATGGAACTGCTGACCGGCAAAAGCGAAAAGCAGCTGATTGGCCTGACGCCGCGTGATATCTATGATGATGAAGCGGCGACCAAGGTGCTGGAAACGGACGAGAAAGTGTTCCGTCACAATGTCTCCCTGACCTATGAACAGTGGCTGCAATACCCCGACGGGCGCAAAGCCTGTTTCGAAATCCGGAAGGTGCCTTATTACGACCGTGTCGGTAAGCGCAGCGGGCTGATGGGCTTTGGCCGCGATATAACGGAGCGTAAGCGCTATCAGGACGCGTTAGAGAACGCCAGCCGGGAAAAGACCACCTTTATCTCTACGATCAGCCACGAGCTTCGTACGCCGCTTAATGGCATTGTCGGCCTGAGCCGCATTCTACTGGATACCGACCTTAATCAGGAACAGCTGAAGTATCTGAAAACCATCCACGTCTCCGCCATCACGCTGGGCAACATCTTCAATGATGTGATTGAGGTGGACAAAATCGAACGCCGTAAAGTGCAGCTGGATAATCAGCCGCTCGACTTCACTGGCTTCCTCGCCGATTTAGAGAATCTTTCCGGCCTGCTGGCCCAGCCAAAAGGACTGAAGTTTGTGCTCGCGCCGCAACTGCCGCTGCCGCATATGATTTCCACTGACGGGACGCGTCTGCGCCAGATTCTGTGGAACCTGATTGGTAACGCCGTGAAGTTCACCCAGCAGGGAGAAATCGTGGTACGGGTGACGTATGAGCAGGATGAGACGCTGCGCTTTGAGGTGCAGGATTCTGGCATGGGGATCCGCCAGGACGAGCAGGACAAGATCTTTGCGATGTACTATCAGGTGAAAGACCAGCATGGCGGTAAACCGGCAACCGGAACCGGCATCGGACTGGCGGTATCACGCCGTCTGGCGCAGGCGATGGGCGGCGATATCCGCGTTCACAGTGCACCAGGACAGGGCTCATGCTTTACCGTAGAGATTAAAGCGCCGCGCATTGCTGAAGAGGTGGAAGACGAAGGCCTGGACGACAGTCTGCCACTGCCTGCGCTGCACGTGCTGCTGGTGGAAGATATTGAGCTTAACGTGATTGTGGCGCGCTCGGTGCTTGAGAAGCTGGGCTGCAGCGTCGAGGTCGCTATGACCGGCAGCGAGGCGCTGGCGATGTTTGACCCGCTGGAATTTGATCTGGTGCTGCTGGATATCCAGCTGCCTGATATGACCGGCCTGGATGTCTCACGGGCGATTCGCCAGCAATATCAGGGAACGCATCTGCCACCGCTGGTTGCGCTTACAGCGAATGTCCTTAAAGACAAAAAAGAGTATTTCGATGCGGGAATGGATGACGTCCTGAGCAAACCGCTGGCGGTGCCAGCCTTGACTGCAATGATCAAAAAGTACTGGGATTATCAGGCAGAACCGGAAGAAGAAACCCTGGATGTCAGTGATGACAAAACCCGAATGCTGCTGGATGTCGCAATGCTGGAACAGTACATCGAGCTGGTTGGCCCGAGCCTGATTACCCAAAGCCTGACGATGTTTGAAAAGATGATGCCGGACTATCTTGCGGTGCTGGAATCTAACCTGATGGCGCGCGATCAGAAAGGCATTGCCGAAGAGGGGCATAAAATCAAAGGGGCGGCGGGTTCGGTCGGGCTGCAGCGTTTACAGATGCTGGCAAAACAGATTCAGAGTCCGGAGTTACCGGCATGGTGGGACAATGTCGTTGAATGGATTGATGAGCTGAAGCATGAGTGGCGACACGATGTGCAGGTATTACGCGACTGGGTGTCAGAGCAGGATAAGTGATACCCCAGAAAAAAATGACCCCAGCCGAGGCCGGGGTGCGCGAATACTGCGCCAACACCAGGGAAATCATTGCGGCCGCTATGATATGAATAATTAATGCAGCCGCAGGGTATTGGTTAACACTGTCATCACCTTAGCAAATTCATCTTCTCATGCGACAAGATTCATTAAAATTTGTGATATTGAGCAGCGTTTAAATACAGAAAACATTAATTTGGCAACACAGTCAAGTAAGGAATCAATTTCTGTGCTGCATTGCTGTTATTTTAATCATTTTTGCCTTTTTTCGTGTAGTTTTAAGGCTGCTGTACAGCGAAACGGTGGTCGGGTAGCAGTAAAGTGAGCCAGCGTTAACATTTTCCTCTTCAGAGCGGCTAAAACGCTGATATTGCACGCGCGCAGCCTGAAATGATACGAATTAACCAAAACGATTTGGAATGATAAAGAAGAATCTAAAAGTTTGTCTTTTTCTCCTCCTGACATGAGGGTTCCGGCTGGAAAAAAACGGTGCCATAACAGCCAAAAGTGAGTCCGTTAATCGCTGTTTATTTATACTTTATAGCGATAATTCTGATTAAGCTTTGGACAGCATTGGATTAAGAAAAAAATAACAGTTAAGTATAGCGAATGATTTATGCGGGCGCTTATTACCGATTATTAACTTTTTATCTGGAAAGGTGCTAAGCAGGTTCAATTAATGGAACCGATTCCTTTTTTTCGGAAGTCATTGAACTATTTCGAACTGTTGCAGCATTTTGATGCAAAATGATTGAATAAAGTCTGGAAACTACCTCCTCGTTTTCAGCGATAATCGTAAAAAGACTGCTTTAACAGCAGTGATTACATGAGTGATTGATTAACGTCTGAAACAAGTATGGGAAGATTGCATGAACAAGCATAAAGGAAGCGTCGGACAGCGTATCAGACGTATTGTTGGTCGCGTGCTGTTGGTATGGCTGTTGGTATGGCTGGCGGGGATTTTACTCTTTTCATTCTTACCGGTACCGTTCTCGGCGGTGATGGCTGAACGACAGATCGGTGCCTGGTTACGCGGTGATTTTAGTTATGTCGCACATTCAGACTGGGTTGGCCATGACGAGATTTCGCCCTGGATGGGACTGGCGGTTATCGCCTCAGAAGATCAAAAGTTTCCCACTCACTGGGGCTTTGATGTGGCGGCGATTGAGTCCGTACTGGATAAGAGCGACAACCGGATGCGCGGGGCGTCCACGCTGTCACAACAGACGGCGAAGAATCTGTTCCTCTGGGATGGTCGCAGCTGGGTCCGTAAAGGTCTGGAGGCGGGTCTGACGGTAGGGATTGAGACGGTCTGGACAAAGCGACGCATACTGACCGTCTATCTCAATATTGCAGAATTCGGGCCGGGTATCTTTGGCGTTGAGGCGGCTTCACAGCGCTACTTCCATAAGCCAGCCAGCCGGCTGACCGCAGCCGACGCCGCTTTGCTGGCTGCAGTACTGCCTAATCCGATTCGTTATCGTGCTGCTGCGCCCTCAGGTTATGTCAGAGAGCGGCAGCAGTGGATACTGCGTCAGATGCGCCAGCTGGGCGGCGAGGGCTTCCTGCAGCGTAATAAGCTCGACTAAACCTTAATCTTCATCGAAGCCCGCTTCAAATAGCTCAATGACCGCAGCCAGCGCCGGAACTTCCTCCGGGCCGCTGGCTTCGATCTCAATGTGCCCGCCTTTGGCCGAGTCGAGCATCAGCAGCGCAATCACGCTGCTGGCTTCGGCTTCCGTACCCGCCTCATTGCGCAGCAACACTTCGGCATCAAAGCTCTGCACCAGCTCAAACAACTTCATGGCCGGACGGGCGTGCATGCCCAGCTTATTTTTTATTTCTACAGTTTGTCGGACGGTCATGATTTGCGCTTTTCCAGCGTGCGATGGCGTGACTGAACATTCTTACCGCGCGAACGGAAGTAATCCGCCAGTTGTTCTGCGATATAGACAGAGCGGTGTTTGCCGCCGGTGCAGCCAATCGCCACGGTAAGATAGCTACGGTTATTGGTTTCCAGCATCGGCAGCCAGAGTTCAAGGTAGCTGCGCGTCTGGTAGATAAAGTTATGCACTTCAGTGTGACGATCAAGGAAGGCCGCCACAGGACGATCGAGGCCGGTCATCGGGCGCAGTTTCGGATCCCAGTGGGGGTTGGGCAGAAAGCGCACGTCAAACACATAATCAGCGTCAATCGGGATGCCATGCTTGAAGCCAAAGGATTCAAACACCATGGTCAGCTCGCGTTCACGCTTGCCCAGCAGGCGGGTGCGCAGCATCTCGGCCAGTTCATGCACCGACATCTCTGAGGTGTCGATGATCAGATCGGCTCGCGAACGCAGCGGCTCCAGCAGATCGCTCTCTTCATCGATGGCGCTCTCCAGCGACAGGTTTTTGCTGGAGAGGGGATGCAGACGGCGCGTATCGCTGTAGCGACGAATCAGGGTGTTGCGATCGGCATCGAGGAACAGCAGCTGAGGTGAAAATGTGTCAGGCAGATTATTCAGTGCGGTTTCAAAAATTTCCGGGGATTCAGGCATGTTACGCACGTCGATACTGACCGCTGCCGAAATATTGCGCTCAGCCAGCGAGTTAGCTAACTCAGGCAGCAGCACGACTGGCAGGTTATCAACACAGTAGAACCCCATATCTTCCAGCGCACGGAGTGCCACTGACTTCCCCGAGCCTGAACGACCGCTAACGATCATCAGCACCATGACCTTCTCTCCCGTTTTAAAACCGGCTCCAGGCCGGTAAAGACGCGTTACTGCTCTGTCTGGACTTCCGTAATAATGGCGTAGAGCTCTTCATCACTCTGCGCAGCACGCAGACGACGGCAGACCGTTTTATCTGCCAGACGCTTCGCCACCAGTGACAGGGTGTGCAGGTGTGTTTTGCACTGGTCAGCCGGGACCAGTAAGGCAAACAACAGATCGACCGGCTGGTTGTCGACGGCATCAAACGCAATCGGCTGTTCGAGGCTGATAAACACCCCAACCGCGCGCAGCGTATCCTCTTCCAGCTTGCCGTGAGGAATGGCTATCCCGTTACCAATACCGGTACTGCCCATGCGTTCGCGGGTCAGGATCGCTTCGAAAAGCGTCTGGTGCGGCAGGTTGAGCTGCTTAGCGGCCAGTTCGCTGATGATTTCCAGCGCACGTTTTTTGCTCTGGCAGTGTACGCCGCTGCGGGTGCAGTCTGGCGAAAGCACTGTGCTCAATTCCAGTGTGAGATCGTTGTTCATTATCGTTTCACTTGCGTGTTCACCAGGCCATTCACCGCAGCGCGTCTTAACGCCCGAGACAAACGGCGCTTGCTCAGATGACAAAACGGGGCGGATTATCCGCCCCATCCTGTCGGCTCTGCGCGCCAGGCGCGCGTCGCTAGCGTGAAGGTTAGTGTTTTTTCAGTTTATCTTTGTGTTTGGTCAGCTGACGGGCAAGCTTGTCGATCAACCCATCAATTGCCGCATACATATCTTCCGCTTCTGATGTGGCGTGCAGCTCGCCACCATTCACGTGTAGTGTTGCGTCCGCCACCTGAGTGACTTTCTCAACCTTCAGGACAATATAGACCTGATTGATATGTTCAAAATAATGTTCCAGTTTGGCAAATTTACCGTTTACGAATTCACGCAGAGGCGCAGTGATTTCAACGTGTTGCCCGGTCAGGTTCAGCTGCATAGGTCTTCCTTCTCATTTCTTTCAAACCAGTTGCTTACGCTGGTTCGATGGCGGGATGGATAAAGACTCACGATATTTGGCGACGGTACGCCGTGCCACCATAATCCCCTGATCAGATAACATGGAGGTCAGTTTACTGTCGCTCAAGGGTTTGGCTGGATTTTCCGCCGAAATTAATTTCTTCACCAGGGCACGAATCGCCGTCGAGGAGGCTTCGCCGCCACCTTCAGTATTGACGTGACTGGAGAAAAAGTACTTCAGTTCAAAAATGCCACGCGGGCTGTGCAAATACTTCTGCGTGGTCACACGGGAAATGGTCGACTCATGCATCTCAACAGCCTGGGCGATATCCGCCAGCACCATCGGACGCATAAATTCTTCACCCTGCTCGAAAAACGCCTGCTGCTGCTCAACAATGCAGCGCGTCACTTTCAGCAGCGTATCATTGCGGCTTTCCAGACTCTTAATCAGCCAGCGGGCTTCCTGCAGGTTGCTGCGAATGAACTGGCTGTCGCTGTCGTTGCGCGTCGCGCCGCCCATTGCCGCATAGTGCTGATTAATCTTGAGGCGCGGCACGCTGTCGGCATTGAGTTCAACCGTCCAGCGGCTGCCAACCTTACGCACCAGCACATCGGGAATGACATATTCCGGTTCGCTGGTGTTAATCGACTGACCCGGACGCGGGTCCAGCGACTGAATCAGCAGCATCGCCTCTTTCAGCACCTCTTCTTTGAGACGCGTCACCCGCATCAGGCTGCGGAAATCGTGATTTGCCAGCAGGTCAAGATGTTCGCTGACGATCAGGCGTGCTTCAGCCAGCATTGGCGTTTCAGGCGCATATTGCGACAGCTGAACCAGCAGACAGTCACGCAGATCGCGCGCGCCAACACCAATAGGATCAAAGCGCTGGATGCGTTTCAGCACCGCTTCAACTTCATCTGCTTCAAGCTCATCGTTGCCGATACTGTCGAGGATCTCCTCAAGCGAAACGGTGAGATATCCGGTGTCATCAATAGCATCGACGATAGAGGTGGCAATAGCGCGATCGGTGTCACTGAAAGGCGTCAGTCCAACCTGCCACATCAGATAGTCCTGAAGTGACTGCGTGGTTTCGCCTTGATAAACCGGTAACTCATCATCCTGATAATCGGTGCCGGTGCCGGAAGGCGTGCCCGCGGTATAGATCTCATCCCAGGTGGCATCCAGCGGCAGTTCATCGGGCATCTCTTTCTGCTCAAGCGCTTCGCGTGTATCCAGCGCCTCAGACTCTGACGATTCGCGGGAGTCGATCTCTTCATGCAGATCAGTCTGCTCAAGCAGCGGATTGCTTTCGAGAGCAAGCTGTAACTCCTGCTGGAGTTCAAGCGTAGAGAGTTGCAGCAGACGAATCGCCTGCTGCAATTGTGGAGTCATTGCCAGCTGTTGGCTGAACCTGAGTTGTAAACCTTGCTTCATAGACAGGATAATCGTTCCCAGGTAAACATCGGTATTAACGACACCTTATCAGAGTCTGAACTCTTCACCCAAATAAACCCGCTTAACCTGCTCATCCGCAAGAATTTCATTAGGTGTTCCGTGCGCAATCAGGCGTCCCTGGCTGACGATATAAGCCCGCTCACAGACCGCTAAGGTTTCACGCACGTTATGGTCGGTGATCAGCACGCCGAGGCCGCTGTCACGCAGATGCTCAATGATTTTCTTGATGTCGATAACGGAGATCGGGTCAACACCGGCAAAAGGCTCATCCAGCAGGATAAATTTAGGATTAGCAGCCAGTGCGCGCGCGATCTCAACTCGACGTCGCTCACCACCTGAAAGTGCCTGACCCATGCTGTCGCGCAGGTGCTCGATGTGGAACTCTTCCATCAGCTCACGGGCGCGATCCTGGCGTTGCTCTTCGGTCAGATCATCACGAATCTGCAGTACTGCCATCAGGTTATCGTAGACGCTGAGGCGACGGAAAATCGACGCCTCCTGCGGCAGATAGCCGATGCCACGACGCGCACGCGCATGCAGCGGCAGGATACTGATATCTTCATCATCAATAACAATGCGGCCAGCGTCACGCGGGACAATGCCCACCACCATGTAAAAGGTGGTGGTCTTACCGGCCCCGTTCGGGCCAAGCAGGCCGACAATCTCGCCGGACTTTACCTGCAGACTGACATCTTCTACCACGCGACGGCCTTTATATGCCTTCGCCAGGTTTTCTGCGATTAATGTGGCCATAGCTATCAGTTACTCTTCTTTCCGCTGTTGGACGAACCTTTATCCTGAAGTTGCGACGGCACCAGGACGGTGGTGACGCGCTTGTTCTGGCCCTGGCTGTAAGCCTGCATTTTCTGCTCTTTTACCAGATAGGTAATACGATCGCCTTTGATGTTGCTGTCCTGCTGCTCAATGAAAGCATTGCCGGTCAGTTCAACGAAATCGTTAGCCAGTTCGTAGTGCAGTTTTGAGGCATGGCCCTGAACCGGCTTGCCGCTGTCCTGCATCTGATAGAAGGTAGCGGGATTACCGTAGGCATCAACGATGGTTTTCTTGCTGTCGCCGCCAGGACGGGTCACCACGACTTTATCCGCCGTGATTTTGATTGAACCCTGCGTCACGATGACATTGCCGGTAAAGGTCGCGACATTGCCCTGCAAATCCAGCGCCTGATTCTGCGAGTCAATATTGACGGGCTTATCCGAGTCACCGGTCAGGGCAAGCGCTGGAACGCTGGTTGCCAGCAACATGCTGGCCAGTAAAAGCTTCAGGCTATTTTTGTTCATTTTGAATTTCATATGAGGTTTTGACCTTCTCGATTAACTCGGCGTTTTTTGTCCGTAAATTGCCGCGCATTTTCATGCCGGTGGAGTTAAAACTGCGGCCATACAATGTCACCTGGTCATCAGAGGTAACGTCCTGAGTGACAAGATTGATCTGCGCGTTATCCGTTTTGATACGCTCAAGCTGAGAATCCTGCGTCAGCGTATTCAGCTCAACATGGCCATACAGATAAAGCATACGATCTTTGGTGAGCTTTGCTTTATCCGCGCGTAGCGTCCAGGTAGGGATTTTGTTCTCATCATAAGTGGTCATCACCGGATTTTCGAACCAGCTCAGCTCGTCATCCGAGAAATAGGTCACTTTGTCTGAGACCAGTTTATATGACAGCGCGCCCTGCGGGTTGTAAACCACAGTATGTGAATCCGCACTGGTATAGGTCGGCGACTGACTGCCCGTCCCGACTGGCGTGGCATCGTCATCCTGGTTAGTAAGATTCCAGCCGATCAAAACCAGTGCAATCAAGGTCAGAATCAGCGTTATCCAACGCCTGCTTTTACTCATACTGATTGCCCTTTGGCATCCTCAAATTTGTTCTGCGCCATTAAGATCAGGTCACATACTTCGCGAACCGCACCGCGTCCGCCGGCGATCCGCGTGACATAATGCGCGCGTGGCAACAGGATTGGATGTGCATCCGCTACCGCCACGCTTAATCCCACTTTCGCCATAACCGGCCAGTCGATCAGGTCATCACCGATGTAGGCGACCTGATCGTCGGAAAGAGACAGTTTATCCAGAAGTTCACGATAGGCCAAAAGCTTATCGGATTGTCCCTGATAAAGATGACGGATGCCGAGCGTTTTGCAGCGATCTTCCATCAGACGGGCATTGCGGCCGGTAATAATAGCCACTTCCACATCGGAGGTCAGCAAACAGCGCACGCCGTAACCGTCCCGCACGTTGAATGCCTTCAGCTCTTCGCCATTATTCCCCATGTAGATCACTCCGTCGGACATCACGCCATCGACGTCGCAGATCAGCAGACGAATGTTGCTGGCGCGCGCCATAAAGTCCGCAGTGACCGGGCCGTAGCAGGTTTCAATCGGGGGAGTTGCCTGTTGCATTTTCTCTTCCTGTTCAGACTACGCCAGCGCGCAGCATGTCATGCATATGTACCACACCGAGCAGACGGTCGTCATCGGCCACCAGAATTGAGGTAATGTTTTTGGTCTGCATGAGGTTAAGGGCTTCAACCGCCAGCATGTTTGGCCGGACGCGGATGCCACCTGGCGTCATCACTTCTCCAATGGTGGCGCGCTGGAAATCGATGCCCATATCAAAGATGCGGCGCAGGTCACCATCAGTAAAGATACCTTCAATTTTCATCAGACCGTCGACGATTACCGTCAGCCCCAGATTCTTGCGGGTAATTTCCAGCAGCGCATCGCGCAGTGAGGCATCACGCGTGACGTGCGGCAGCTCATCACCGCTGTGCATGATATCAGCCACATGCAGCAGTAGTTTGCGGCCCAGCGCACCGCCAGGGTGGGAGAGGGCAAAGTCTTCCGCCGTGAACCCGCGCGCTTCCAGCAGCGAAACCGCCAGCGCGTCGCCCATTACCAGCGTGGCTGTGGTGCTGGTGGTGGGTGCCAGACCCAGCGGGCAGGCTTCCTGCGGAACATGGACACACAGATGTACATCGGCAACCCGGGCCATCGCACTATCAGGTCGGCCGGTCATGCAGATCAACGCAATGTGCTGACGTTTCAATACCGGAATCAACGCGAGGATTTCGTTCGACTCACCGCTGTTGGAGATGGCAATAACCACATCATTTTTGCTGACCATGCCGAGATCGCCGTGGCTGGCTTCAGCCGGATGCACAAAAAAGGCGGGTGTACCGGTACTGGCAAAGGTCGCCGCCATTTTTTTGCCGATATGGCCAGACTTGCCCATGCCCATCACCACCACTTTCCCCTGGCAGGTGTAGATCAGGGCACAGGCGCGGGCGAAATCATCGTTGATGTATTGATCGAGTTGTTCCAGTCCTTCACGCTCGATGCGCAGGACGGTTTTTCCCGCCTGCTGGAAATCAAATGCTGTTGGTTGCTGATATGACATAGTGAGTCTGTCCTTGTTAGCCGTCCATGAATGCCGGCTGCATCCAGAGCAGCGTCACCCAGACGAAGAAACCACAGAGTAAAAATAAGCCTGCCGTACGGCCAACACGTCGGCGACGGAGCAGGCAGAGCAAGGCAAACAGCACGCTGACACCCAGCATCACCCAGTAATCGCGGGCGAAAGCGTGATAGTCGACGCTGCCGGGGTGAATCAGCGCTGGCAGGCCCAGCACGATGGCAATATTATAAATGTTGGCGCCGATCAGATTGCCGATCGCGATATCATCTTCACCTTTCAGCGCGCCGGCAATCACCGTTGCCAGCTCGGGCAGGCTGGTGCCCACGGCGATCAGCGTCAGGCCCATCACCAGTTCACTGACGCCAAAGTAGTCGGCAAAGGCGGTGGCATTGTCGATCACCATCCGGGTCGACATCGGCAGAATAATCAGCGCGACGGCCAGCCAGAGAAAGGCCACGGTATTTCCGCTCTCTTCACGAGGCAGTTCGGCCAGCTGCTCGCGGGTCAGGGTGTCGTTATTGTCCTGTTCGGCTTTACGCGCAATGCGAATCACCACCATCAGATAAATAGCGGCAATGGCGATCAGGCCAATTCCATCCAGTCGACTAAGCTGATTGTCAAACAGCATGAATCCGCTGAGCAGGGTAACCAGCAACATCAACGGTAATTCACGGCGTATCAGATTAGAATGGACGCTGAGCGGATGCATGAGTGCAGCGGCGCCCAGAATCAGTAATATGTTGGTAATATTCGAGCCGAGCGCGGTGCCAACAGCAAGATCCATCTGGCCATGCTGCGCCGCGGAAAAGGAGAGGATCATCTCTGGCAGCGAGGTGCCGATGCTGACAACGGTCATGCCAATAATCAGTGGCGGGATGCCAAACGATCGGCACAATATAGAGGCGCTAAACACCAGACGATCGGCACCATATGCCAGTAAAAGCAAACCGATGATCAGCAGTGCAGAAGCTACGAACATGAAAAATCCTTGCGTAAAAACCCAGGCCGGCAATGCCATTTCCGACCGGTTTAAGGTTCTGTTTGGCGAGACAGGCGCTGATTTTGACCGCCTGAACGGCAAAAGTAAATTTAATGACCATTTTCGCCAAATCTTAGCGGTAAGTTTCTGTAAAGCTATCGTGAATCAGAACCGAACAGGCTACCATCGTACCCCATGTTTACGCCCGATCCTTATAAGAGGTAATAATGATCCAGCAGCATACGAATCTGGTTGAGGTTCGTGGCGTGAGTTTTTCGCGCGGAGATCGCACCATCTTCGACGACATTTCGCTGACCGTGCCGAAAGGCAAAGTGACGGCGATAATGGGACCGTCGGGGATAGGAAAAACCACTCTGCTACGCTTGATTGGGGGGCAACTCCAGCCAACCAGCGGTGAAATCTTTTTCCGTGGCGAAAACATTCCGTCATTGTCTCGCGCTAAATTGTACGAAGCGCGCAAGAAAATGAGCATGCTGTTCCAGTCTGGCGCCCTGTTTACTGACTTAACGGTCTATGAAAATGTCGCCTGGCCGCTGCGTGAACACACTCGTCTGCCCGCACCGATTCTGCACAGCACCGTATTAATGAAGCTGGAAGCGGTGGGCCTGCGCGGCGCGGCCCAGCTGAAACCGGCTGAGCTATCGGGCGGGATGGCACGCCGTGTGGCTCTGGCACGCGCGATCGCGCTTGAGCCGGAGCTGATCATGTTCGACGAACCCTTTGTCGGACAGGATCCCATTACCATGGGCGTGCTGGTAAAATTGATCGACGAACTTAACCATGCTCTGGGCCTGACCTGTATTGTGGTCTCGCACGACGTACCGGAAGTACTGAGTATTGCGGACTATGCCTATATCGTGGCCGGACAAAAAATTATCGCACATGGCACCACGCCGGAACTGCGAGAGAATAATGACCCGCGCGTGCGCCAGTTTATTGATGGCCATGCGGATGGTCCGGTTCCATTCCGTTTTCCTGCCGGCGACTATCTCGCTGATTTAACCGGCTCAGGGAGTAACTAAACAGATGGTCTTGAAGGCGCTGGCGTCATTCGGTCGTCAGGGAATTGAAACTTGCGCCAGTTTTGGACGCGCAGGATTAATGCTGTTTCACGCGCTGGTGGGAAAACCCGCGTTCCGCAGGCACTCGCCGCTACTGATCAAACAGCTCTATAGTGTTGGCGTACTGTCGTTACTGATTATTGTGGTTTCAGGTCTGTTTATCGGCATGGTACTCGGACTGCAGGGCTATCTGGTGCTGAACACCTATGGTGCCGAAACCAGTCTGGGTATGCTGGTGGCGCTGTCGCTGCTGCGTGAGCTGGGGCCGGTTGTTACCGCGCTGCTGTTTGCCGGACGGGCAGGGTCGGCACTGACGGCTGAAATTGGTCTGATGAAAGCCACTGAACAGCTCTCCAGTATGGAGATGATGGCGGTGGATCCGTTGCGCCGCGTCGTCTCGCCGCGCTTCTGGGCCGGTTTTATCAGTATGCCGCTACTGACAATGATCTTCACCGCGGTCGGTATCGCTGGCGGTGCACTGGTTGGCGTGAGCTGGAAGGGAATCGATCCCGGCTTCTTCTGGTCAGCCATGCAGAACGCGGTCGATTTCCGAACCGACGTCGTTAACTGCATCATCAAAAGCGCCGTATTTGCAGTGACGGTCACCTGGATTGCTCTCTTTAATGGCTATGACGCGATTCCCACTTCTGAAGGGATCAGTCGCGCGACAACGCGTACCGTAGTACATGCTTCACTGGCGGTGCTCGGGTTGGATTTTGTGCTGACAGCACTGATGTTTGGGAATTGATGCAATGCAAAGCAAAAAAAGCGAAATCTGGGTTGGCATTTTTATGATTATGGCGTTGATCGCCGCATTGTTTCTCTGTCTGCGCGTCGCCGATTTAAAGTCGATGGGCACGGAGCCGACGTGGAAACTCTACGCCACCTTTGACAATATCGGCGGCCTGAAAGCCAGTTCACCGGTTAAAATCGGCGGTGTGGTCATTGGCCGGGTAACAGAAATTGCACTTGAGCCGAAAACGCTGCTGCCGCGTGTCACCATGGAGATCAGCGATCAGTATGCGAATAAAATTTCAGATACCAGCTCGCTGGCTGTCCGGACTCAGGGCCTCCTGGGCGAGCAGTTCCTGGCGCTGAACCTGGGCTTTGACGATCCTGAGCTCGGTTCGGCAATGCTGAAAGATGGCGATACGCTGCGCGACACGAAGTCAGCCATGGTGCTTGAAGATTTAATCGGCCAGTTCCTTTATAAGAGCGGCGATAGCAAACAAAAAAGTGACAACAAGGATGCGCAGGAAGGCGACAGTGCTGCGCCTGCGGCACCGGCTCAACCTTAAAGAAGAGGGTAAAACATGTTTAAACGTTTACTGATGATTGCAATGCTGATAGTTGCAGTACCGCTGACGGCGACCGCAGCCGATCAGAGCAATCCCTACAAACTGATGAACGAAGCGGCGAAAAAGACGTTCACCCGTCTTAAAAATGAGCAGCCGAAAATCAAGCAGGATCCGAACTACCTGCGTGAAATTGTGCGTCAGGAGCTACTGCCTTATGTGCAGATAAAATATGCAGGCGCGTTAGTGCTGGGCCGCTACTATCGTGATTCTACGCCTGCTCAGCGCGAAGCCTACTTCAGCGCCTTTGGTGACTACCTGGCACAGGCTTATGGTCAGGCACTGGCACTCTATAACAGCCAGAGCTACCAGATTCAGCCTGAGCAGCCGTTGGGCGATGCCCAGATTGTCGCCATTCGTGTCTCAATTATCGACCCAAATGGCCGTCCACCGGTTCGTCTCGACTTCCAGTGGCGTAAAAACAGCCAGACCGGTAACTGGCAGGCTTATGACATGATCGCCGAAGGCGTCAGCATGATCACCACCAAACAAAATGAGTGGAGCGACCTTTTACGTACCAAAGGTATCGATGGTCTGACGGCACAACTGAAGTCTTCTGCGGCACAGCCGATCACGCTGGATAAACAAAAATAATGCACGAATCGTTACGCTGGGAGCGGGAAGCCAGCACGCTGTTACTGAAAGGCGAACTGGATCGCGACACGTTGATGAGCCTGTGGCAGCAACGCGAGTCGCTGATTAAAGATGTCGATACCATCGACGTCGCGGCGCTGGAGCGTGTTGACTCTTCCGGTCTCGCCCTGCTGGTACACCTGCGGGAAATCGCACGGGCACAGGGTATTACCCCACGCTTTACGGGCATCAGCGATAAACTGCACTCGCTGATTACGCTTTACAATCTGCAACAGATTATTGTTTCTGCGGATAAAAGCGCCTGATTTCCAGTTGTTATGCTAAGCCCCTGTTTTCGATAGGGGCTTTTGCGTATTTAAGAGTCAGCCGCTTTCCTCTACTATGTCAGCCTTATTATTATTAAGTGAAGTTAAGCCCAATGGAAAACAGTGAAATTCAGGCCGTGCTGATGGCCGCATTGCCTTTAGACGAAGTCCATGTGATGAGCAACGATGGCAGCCATTTTCAGGTAATCGCCGTAGGCGAACTGTTTGGCGAACTGAGCCGCGTCAAAAAGCAGCAGGCTGTTTACGCGCCGCTGATGGAATTCATCGCGGATAACCGCATGCATGCTGTCTCTATCAAAACCTACACTCCCGCTGAATGGGCGCGTGACCGTAAACTCAACGGTTTCTGATCCCCAGTGTGGTGAACTCGCCGTGGGCGAGTCCAATTTTTAGCGAGTTAATTGAGAGCCGTGTTAATGGAAAAATTTCGTGTGCAAGGCCCCACCCGTTTAAGTGGTGAAGTAACCATTTCCGGGGCGAAGAACGCCGCACTTCCTATTCTGTTTGCTGCACTGCTGGCTGAAGAGCCGGTAGAGATCCAGAATGTGCCAAAGCTGCGTGACATTGATACCACCATGAAGCTGCTGACTCAGCTGGGTGCGAAGGTGGAACGCAACGGTTCTGTGCATGTCGATGCCAGCGCGGTAGATGTATTTTGTGCGCCTTACGATCTGGTAAAAACCATGCGTGCCTCAATCTGGGCGCTGGGCCCGCTGGTGGCCCGTTTTGGTCAGGGTCAGGTTTCCCTGCCGGGTGGCTGCGCTATCGGCGCGCGTCCGGTTGACCTGCACATTACCGGTCTGGAACAGCTGGGTGCCGAGATCAAGCTGGAAGAGGGTTACGTTAAAGCGTCAGTCAATGGCCGCCTGAAGGGCGCGCTGATTGTCATGGACAAAATCAGCGTCGGTGCAACCGTCACCATCATGAGTGCTGCGACGCTGGCGACCGGTACTACCGTGATTGAGAATGCGGCCCGTGAGCCGGAAATTGTGGATACCGCCAACTTCCTGAACACCCTGGGTGCCAAAATCAGTGGCGCAGGCAGCGATAAAATCACCATCGAAGGCGTAGAGCGTCTGGGTGGCGGTGTCTACCGCGTCCTGCCGGACCGTATCGAAACCGGTACCTTCCTGGTAGCAGCTGCGATTTCAGGCGGCAAAGTGATGTGTCACAAAACCCAGCCTGATACGCTGGACGCTGTGCTGGCTAAGCTGCGTGATGCAGGTGCCGACATCGAAACGGGTGAAGACTGGATAAGTCTGGATATGCACGGCAAGCGACCAAAAGCGGTCAACGTGCGTACTGCACCGCATCCGGGTTTCCCGACCGATATGCAGGCGCAGTTCACCCTGTTAAACATGGTCGCGGAAGGCACGGGCCTGATTACCGAAACCATTTTCGAAAACCGTTTCATGCATATCCCGGAACTGATCCGTATGGGCGGACATGCTGAGATTGAGAGCAATACGGCGATCTGTCATGGGGTTGAAACCTTGTCAGGTGCGCAGGTGATGGCGACCGATCTGCGTGCTTCAGCCAGTCTGGTTCTGGCGGGTTGTATTGCGGAAGGAACGACGTTTGTTGATCGCATTTATCACATCGATCGTGGCTATGAGCACATCGAAGATAAACTGAAAGCGATGGGCGCGAACATCGAGCGCGTCAGCGAAGAGTAACCCCTCTGATACGCTGAAAGAGCCAGCCCCTTTTGGGGCTGGTTTTTTTTAGCCTGCAAGATCGCATGGGATCTCAGGTGCGGCCAGAATGATCCACCTGTGTCCGGATACGGCTCTTGCGATCCAGCAGGCAGTGCGTATCGGGATCGTAATAGCGGCTGGGCCAGATTTCACACGGGTGAATCTTGATCGCGTCGGCGATTAGCCATTCGCCTTTGGGCCAGGGACGTGTCAGCGCATTAGCCAGCGTTGATGAACTCAGACCCGCTGCGCGTGATAGCGCTGCCAGAGTCATACCACGCTTATGCAGCGCAGCGATGATGTCAGCCGGATGCCAGTCTTCCATCCTTTTTTCCATAACCTGTTCTCCTTTTCCTTGTCATTGCGTCGTCCCGCGAGACGTTGGCTTTCCTTTTTACCTTTATCTGGAAAGAATAGGGCTTTTATAGCAAATAAACTCTATTAGTTTCCAGTTATATTTGGATTCAGCGTCTGGTCTGTGTGATGCCACACAAAAGGAGTGCAACAGCTAAGAGGGAGTAAAGAGAAGTGAGAGCAGGAACGTAAAAACGGAGCCGGGGAGGCTCCGTATAGGATCAGAAATCGCGCTGAACGGACATGTGCGCCAGTGATTCCAGGGCGCTGCGCCACGGTGATTCGGGCAGAATCCGCAAGGCTTCAATCGCTTTGTCCGCTTCCTGTTCGGCGCGGTTACGCGTCCATTCCAGCGAACCACACTGATTCATCGCTTCCAGTACCGGTTCCAGCAGATGGCGGCCATTTCCCTGTTCAATGGCTTCACGGATCATCTTCGCTTGTTCAGGCGAGCCATGCTGCATCGCATGCAGCAGTGGCAGCGTCGGTTTGCCTTCACTCAGGTCATCGCCGGTATTTTTACCCAGCGTCTCACCGTCAGCACTGTAATCCAGTAAATCGTCAATTAACTGGAAAGCCGTACCCAGATAGCGCCCATAATCCTGCAGCGCTTTTTCCTCTTCTGGAGTGGCTTCAGCCAGAATCGCAGAGGCCTGCGAGGCCGCTTCAAACAGGCGCGCAGTCTTGCTGTAAATCACACGCATGTAGCTCTCTTCGGTGATGTCGGGATCGTTGACGTTCATCAGCTGCAGAACTTCGCCCTCAGCAATCACGTTTACCGCTTCTGACATCAGCGCCAGGATACGCAGCGAACCCATGCTGGTCATCATCTGGAAGGCGCGGGTGTAAATAAAATCACCGACGAGCACGCTTGCCGCATTGCCAAACGCCGCGTTCGCGGTCGCTTTGCCACGACGCATATCGGATTCATCCACGACATCGTCATGCAGCAACGTGGCGGTGTGGATAAATTCGATCAGCGCCGCATTGGTCACGTGCAGGTCGCCCTTGTAGCCCATGGCACGTGCAGATAGCACGGCAATCATGGGACGGATACGCTTGCCCCCACCACTGATGATGTAGTAGCCCAACTGGTTGATGAGCGAGACATCTGAATTCAGCTGGTCGAGGATGGTCTGGTTAACGGCAGCCATATCCTGTGCGGTTAATTCATTAATCTGTTCTAAGTTCATTCGTCTTTTCAGCTATGACTCGTTATCTCTGCCATGGTAAGTGGTTTACCCAGCCAGCGTTCAGGTAATCTGTTACTGATTGTACTTGAATTTTGTGCCTGAGAAACGGTTGCATTCAGCCTGTGTTTTTTTTCTGCAAGAGTGTGCAAAGTGCTCTTGTCTTCTTCTGGAGTTTTGCGTAGAATTCGCGCCCTATTGTGAATATTTAGCGCGCCGCCTGATGAACTAAAAGGCAAGCGCAGAAGCGGAGTTTTATATGTACGCGGTTTTCCAAAGTGGTGGTAAACAACACCGAGTAAGCGAAGGTCAGACCGTTCGCCTGGAAAAGCTGGACATCGCAACCGGTGAAACGATTGAGTTTGACCAGGTTCTGATGATTGCTAATGGCGAAGACGTGAAAATCGGCGCGCCACTGGTTTCAGGCGGAATGATCAAGGCAGAAGTTGTTGCTCACGGTCGTGGCGAGAAAATTAAGATTGTTAAGTTTCGTCGTCGTAAGCACTACCGTAAGCAAGCAGGCCATCGCCAGTGGTTCACTGATGTGAAAATCACTGGTATCACGGCGTAAGAGGAGATCTGACAAATGGCACATAAAAAGGCTGGTGGTTCGACTCGAAATGGTCGTGACTCCAATGCAAAACGTCTGGGTGTAAAACGTTTCGGTGGCGAATCTGTTCTGGCAGGTAGCATCATCGTTCGTCAGCGTGGCACCAAATTCCACGCCGGTACCAATGTAGGTTGTGGTCGTGACCACACCCTGTTTGCTACTGCAGACGGTAAAGTACAGTTCGAAGTTAAAGGTCCGAACAACCGTAAATACATCAGCATCGTTGCTGAGTAAGGTTGTCGTGACGCAGACGTTTAACGTCTGAACGCACGAATTGAAGGCCCCGCAGCTCCTGCGGGGCTTTTTACATTCTGCGGTCTGTTGCGGTAAAAGCGACGCATCACAAAAGTTTGCTGTACACTTTATGTACGCACTGGCGAAAGCCAATCCTGATTTATCCGCCGCTGGTCAGCGCAGAAGACCCTGGCGGACCCGTCTGCAGAGTGCTGCAGGCGATTGTGTGACGGAGATAGAAAATGAAGTTTGTAGATGAAGCGACAATCCTGGTCGTCGCCGGTGATGGCGGTAATGGTTGCGTAAGCTTCCGCCGCGAAAAATATATCCCGAGAGGCGGCCCTGATGGGGGTGATGGCGGTGACGGCGGTGACGTTTATCTGATCGCTGATGAAAACCTGAACACCCTTATCGATTATCGTTTCGAAAAATCTTTCCGCGCCGAGCGTGGCCAGAACGGCCAGAGCCGCGACTGTACCGGCAAACGCGGTAAAGATATCGAAGTTAAAGTGCCAGTCGGCACCCGGGTTATCGATCAGGGTACCGGCGAAACACTGGGCGACATGACGCGCCACGGCCAGAAGCTGATGGTCGGCAAAGGTGGCTGGCATGGCCTGGGCAACACCCGCTTCAAATCATCAGTGAACCGCAGTCCGCGCCAGAAAACCATGGGTACCCCAGGCGAAAAGCGCGATCTGCAGCTGGAGCTGATGCTGCTGGCAGACGTCGGGATGCTGGGCTTACCGAATGCCGGCAAATCGACCTTTATCCGTGCTGTGTCGGCTGCCAAACCAAAAGTGGCGGACTACCCGTTTACCACGCTGGTGCCAAGCCTGGGTGTCGTCCGTATGGACAGCGAGCAGAGCTTCGTCGTGGCTGATATCCCTGGCCTGATTGAAGGCGCAGCAGATGGCGCAGGTCTGGGCATTCGCTTCCTGAAGCACCTTGAGCGCTGCCGCGTGTTGCTGCACCTAATCGACATCGATCCCATTGATGAAAGCGATCCGGTTGAAAATGCCCGGATCATTCTCGGCGAGCTCGAAAAGTACAGCGAGAAGCTGTTCAACAAGCCACGCTGGCTGGTCTTCAACAAAATTGATCTGATCAGTGAAGAAGAAGCGCAGTTACGTGCCAAAGCGGTTGCTGAAGCACTGGGCTGGGAAGATAAGTACTACCTGATTTCTGCCGCAAGCCGTACCGGTGTCAACGAACTCTGCTGGGACGTGATGAGCTTCATCAACGCCAACCCGAAAGAAGCCGAACTCGAAGAGAAACAGCCGGAGAAAGTGGAGTTCATGTGGGATGATTACCACAAAGAAACCATTGAAAACACGGTTGAAGTGGAAGATGAAGAATGGGATGACGACTGGGATGATGAAGACGACGAAGGCGTTGAAATCATCTATCAGCGTTAACCGCGCGTCTGCTACAGCGTAATATATGATGCCCCCTTTCAGGAATGAAAGGGGGCATTGTTCTTTCTGGAGCCTGCTTTTCAACGCGACACTGATATCCGCTTCTGATGTGTTCAGCCATAAAAAAACGCAGCAGGTTGATCGCCTGCTGCGTTTTTTATTACTGCGTAATCAGTTGTTCTGGTTGATATCGCGGTAGAGTCGGCTCTCGAAACGCACCAGTGGAATACGACGAGTACGTTGATCTTCCGGCGGTACCGCATAACCGGAAAGGAACTGAACGAACGCCACCCTCGCGCCACTTGAGGTAGTGATAAAGCCCGCCAGGTTATAGACGCCCTGCAATGAACCGGTTTTCGCCGAGACTTTGCCATCCAGTCCTGCTTCATGCAGTCCGCCACGATATTGCAGCGTGCCATCATAGCCAGCCAGCGGCAGCATCGAAATATAATCCAGCGTGTTGTCATTCTTCGCAATGAACTGCAACACCTGCATCATGGTTTGCGGCGAAATCAGGTCATGGCGCGACAGGCCGGAACCATCGACCTGAATGCTATTGCCCATGTCGACATTGGCTTTCGCTTTCAGGATACGACGAACCGCATCCTGTCCGGCACGGAAGGTACCTGGCACGTTGAAGTAGTGATGACCAATAGTGCGGAACACCGTGTCGGCAATCATGTTGTCTGACTTCTTCAGCATAGTGTGTAGCAGCGTATGCAGCGGCGCGGACTGGGTCGATGCCAGTACAGTGCCTGGCTCCGTGACCTGCGTCTGACGCACCAGATGCCCGCTGTAATCAATCTCTGACGACCGCAGTTCCGCCTTGAGAATCTCGCCTGCCCAGGCCGCGCCATCCTGCACTGCAAAGGCCAGCGGAAGCGGTTCGGCACGCTGCCGCATACAGCCAGTCAGCGTGTAACGGTTCAGCTCGCCCGGCACCACATCCAGTTCACAATATTGCCCTTCGCCGCTGTTGCGGCCGATGGTGCGGACCTGGCTGTACATATGCGCCGGATAATAGGAGGCGATGCGAACAAAGGCATTTTCACCCGGCGTATTAGCGCTGTAGAGCGACACCGAGAAACAGTTCTTATCAACAATCGCAGCACCCGGCGGGGCGCTGAAGCACTGAGTCATATCGTTCCACGGCCAGCCCGGCGCCATGTCGTGACTGGCAAACACGGAAGTGTCGATAACCAGATTGCCTTTGATATGGTTAATACCCTGTTTCTTAATCGCCGCGACCATGTTGCGCAGATCCTGACGGGTTAAGGTCGGATCACCGCCGAAACGTGCGACTAAATCGCCGTTCAGGGTGCCATCTATAATGGCGCCGCGAGTCTCAAAAGTGGTCTGAAAACGGAAGTCGCCACCCAGTTCCAGTAATGCCGCCAGCGCCGTCACCACTTTCATGGTACTGGCGGGCAGGGCCATCTGTTTTCCGTGGTAATCAATGATCGGTGTTGATGCACCCACTTTCTGGACCATCAGTGCCAGATTGGCACCGTCTGGCAGATACTGCATGTATTCATCAACTGGCGCTGCGTGTGCCTGCAGCATAAATGCACAGCTTAATCCGGTAACAAGTCGTGAAAATCGCATAATCTCGCGGTAACTGGCAGGTGAGGGCGTCAATACTACGTTGCCGGACGGTGCAAAGTAAACGATGACCCGCAGTGAACTCTGGGGTAAAATACGTATCAAATTGCAAAACTCTTTTCTGGCCTGGAAGCATTTCCGGGTCAGGATTCTTTTATTTGCAAAAACGGGCTAATGTGCCGCAGAACGCTTTTTTCTGCAGTCACCGGTCAGGATGACATCGTTAACAGGAAAGAGGGCGAGGAGCTTAAATGAATCAGATTCCGATGACGTTAAGAGGCGCTGAAAGACTGCGCGAAGAGCTGAACGAGCTGAAAACCGTGAAGCGCCCGCGCATTATTGCCTCTATCGCTGACGCACGCGAACACGGCGATTTAAAAGAGAACGCTGAATATCATGCTGCGCGTGAAGAGCAGGGTTTTTGTGAAGGGCGTATTCAGGAGATTGAAGCCAAACTCTCCAATGCGCAGGTGATCGACGTCACCCAGATGCCTAAAACTGGCCGCGTGATTTTCGGCGCAACGGTGACCGTACTGAATGTCGAGACCGACGAAGAGTCGACTTATCGTATCGTGGGCGATGACGAAGCGGACTTTAAGCAAAATCTGATTTCGGTCAATTCGCCAATGGCGCGTGGCCTGGTGGGTAAAGAAGCCGATGATGTGGCTATCGTGAAAACCCCGGGTGGCGATGTTGAGTATGAGATCCTGAAGGTAGAATACCTTTAAGATGGTGCAACGCCTGAAAAAGCGTTAAAGCACAATGTAAAGAAAAGAAAAAGGCCGCATCGCGGCCTTTTATCTGAGGTAAGAGCATGTCACTTTCTTTGCCCACTTAACGTGGCAGAGAAATTTTGCTCTCTTTAGAGGGGCGATACAGCACCAGCGTTTTGCCGATCACCTGTACGTTGCTGGCACCGGTCTCACGCACGATAGCCTCAACGATCAGCTGTTTCGTTTCACGATCTTCCGAGGCGATTTTTACCTTGATCAGTTCGTGATGCGCCAGAGCCTGCTCGATTTCGGCCAGCACGCCTTCAGTCAGGCCGTTGCCACCCAGCATAACCACTGGCTTGAGTGGATGGGCGAGGCCCTTGAGGTGCTGTTTTTGTTTGGTACTTAGATTCATCGTAGTTTTTTACTTACTCAGGGATTGAAAACGGTTCATTCTACCGCCATCTCGGGTATATCACCAAATCGACGCAACCCATTGCGTGCAGGTTTATCGCTACGATGACGATTTAGTTGGAAATAATATGACGGGTAAAAAGCGTTCAGCCAGCTCCGGCCGCTGGCTTCAGGAACACTTTAGCGATAAATATGTGCTCCAGGCGCATAAAAAAGGGTTGCGCTCGCGCGCCTGGTTTAAACTTGATGAAATACAACAGGGTGACAAGCTGTTCAAACCCGGTATGACCGTGGTAGATCTGGGTGCCGCACCCGGTGGCTGGTCGCAATATGTGGTACAGCAAATCGGGAACAAAGGGCGCGTCATTGCCTGTGATATCCTGCCAATGGATCCAATAGTCGGTGTCGATTTCCTTCAGGGCGATTTTCGTGAAGAATCGGTGATCAATGCGCTGCTTGAGCGCGTTGGCGATCAGAAAGTTCAGGTTGTCATGTCCGATATGGCGCCGAATATGAGTGGTACACCTGCCGTAGATATTCCCCGGTCGATGTATTTAGTGGAGCTGGCGCTGGAGATGTGTCGGGATATTCTGGCACCCGGCGGAAGTTTTGTAGTGAAAGTGTTTCAGGGAGATGGCTTCGATGAATACCTGCGGGAAATTCGCTCCCTGTTTACGAAAGTAAAAATTCGTAAGCCGGACGCTTCACGTTCTCGTTCACGTGAAGTGTACATTGTGGCGACTGGGCTCAAACTATAACCAAATTGCTGGAGAAGTCCGCAGCTTTGCTGCGATTCCATGTATGCAGGAACTATAGTACCCTACGCTATCTGTTAACACCGATGTAATATGAGGTTAATCCCTTGAGTGACATGGCGAAAAACCTGATTCTCTGGTTAGTCATCGCGGTCGTGCTGATGTCAGTATTCCAGAGCTTTGGGCCCAGCGAGTCGAATGGCCGTCGGGTTGATTATTCAACCTTCCTGTCGGAAGTGAACCAGGATCAGGTCCGCGAGGCACGTATTAACGGGCGTGAAATTAACGTTGTCAAAAAAGACAGCAATAAATATACCACCTACATTCCTGTCAATGATCCTAAGTTGCTCGATAACCTCTTGACCAAAAACGTCAAAGTGGTTGGCGAACCGCCGGAAGAACCAAGCCTGCTGGCTTCAATCTTCATTTCGTGGTTCCCGATGCTGCTGCTGATCGGTGTGTGGATCTTCTTTATGCGTCAGATGCAGGGCGGCGGCGGTAAGGGCGCGATGTCCTTCGGCAAAAGCAAAGCCCGCATGTTGACGGAAGACCAGATTAAAACCACTTTCGCCGATGTAGCCGGTTGTGACGAAGCGAAAGATGAAGTGGCTGAGCTGGTGGAATATCTGCGTGAGCCGAGCCGTTTCCAGAAGCTGGGCGGTAAAATTCCAAAAGGCGTTCTGATGGTGGGGCCACCGGGTACCGGTAAAACCCTGCTGGCTAAAGCGATTGCCGGTGAAGCGAAGGTGCCATTCTTTACCATCTCCGGTTCTGACTTCGTGGAAATGTTTGTTGGTGTCGGTGCATCCCGTGTGCGTGACATGTTCGAACAAGCCAAGAAAGCAGCACCGTGCATCATCTTCATCGATGAGATCGATGCCGTCGGTCGTCAGCGTGGCGCCGGTTTAGGCGGTGGTCATGATGAACGTGAGCAGACGCTGAACCAGATGCTGGTTGAGATGGATGGTTTCGAAGGTAACGAAGGTATTATCGTTATCGCCGCGACTAACCGTCCTGACGTACTGGACCCTGCGCTGCTGCGTCCAGGCCGCTTTGACCGTCAGGTTGTTGTAGGCCTGCCAGATGTACGCGGTCGTGAGCAGATCCTGAAAGTGCATATGCGTCGTGTGCCACTGGCTACCGATATTGATGCAGCGATCATTGCACGTGGTACCCCAGGCTTCTCAGGTGCCGATCTGGCCAACCTTGTGAACGAAGCAGCGCTGTTCGCCGCCCGTTCAAACAAGCGTGTGGTGTCGATGGTTGAATTCGAGAAAGCGAAAGACAAAATCATGATGGGTGCGGAACGTCGCTCTATGGTGATGACAGAATCGCAGAAAGAGTCAACCGCCTACCACGAAGCGGGCCACGCCATTATTGGCCGCCTGGTGCCAGAGCATGACCCGGTTCATAAAGTCACGATTATCCCGCGCGGCCGTGCGCTGGGTGTGACCTTCTTCCTGCCTGAAGGCGACGCGATCAGCGCCAGCCGTCAGAAACTGGAAAGCCAGATCTCAACGCTTTACGGCGGTCGTCTGGCAGAAGAGATCATCTACGGTGTGGAACGTGTTTCTACCGGTGCGTCTAACGACATTAAAGTCGCGACAAATCTGGCACGTAACATGGTGACGCAGTGGGGCTTCTCTGAAAAACTGGGTCCGTTGCTGTATGCAGAAGAAGAGGGTGAAGTCTTCCTTGGACGTTCTGTCGCGAAAGCGAAACACATGTCTGATGAAACTGCCCGCATCATCGACCAGGAAGTTAAACACCTGATCGACAGCAACTACCAGCGTGCTCGTCGCATTCTGGGTGAGAACATGGACATCCTTCACGCGATGAAAGACGCGCTAATGAAGTATGAAACCATTGATGCACCGCAGATCGACGACCTGATGGCACGCCGCGAAGTGCGTCCGCCAGCCGGCTGGGAAGATCCAGGCAGCAACTCAGACAGTAACGGTACGCCAAAGGCGCCACGTCCGGTTGATGAACCGCGTACGCCGAACCCAGGCAATACCATGTCAGAGCAGTACAATAAATAAGACGCAACATCGTCAGACAAAACCCCGGCTGGTCCGGGGTTTTTTACATCCAGATATTGATCAGTAAGGAGTTTCCGCTATGAAGTTGTTCGCCCGTGATTCCCATCTCGATTTATCTTTTCCTCATGTGATGGGCATTCTGAATGTCACGCCGGACTCTTTTTCAGATGGTGGTAAACATAACGCGCTGGTCGATGCGCTGACGCATACCAATGAGATGGTCAATGCAGGCGCAACTATCATCGATGTGGGCGGCGAATCAACCCGTCCTGGCGCTGATGAGGTCAGTGTGGAGGAGGAGCTGGAGCGCGTAATACCGGTGATCGATGCCATCGCCCAGCGTTTCGAAGTCTGGATTTCAGTGGACACCTCTAAAGCCGAAGTCATCCGGGAAGCCGCGCGAGTGGGTGCTCACATCATTAATGACGTTCGCTCACTCTCTGAACCAGGCGCGCTGGAAGCTGCCGCCGCTACCGGGCTTCCTGTCTGTTTAATGCATATGCAGGGCGAACCGCGCACCATGCAGCAGGCACCGGTATACGAAAACATCTTAAGCGAAGTGGACACTTACTTCGCTCAGCAGATTGCGCGCTGCGAAGCGGCGGGAATTAAAAAAGAGCGGCTGATACTCGACCCGGGCTTCGGTTTCGGTAAAAATCTCAGCCACAATTATGAACTGCTGGCTCATCTGGGCGATTTTCACCACTTCGGTCTGCCGCTGTTGGTAGGGATGTCGCGTAAGTCAATGATTGGCCAGCTGTTAAATGTCGGCCCGTCACAGCGTTTAACCGGCAGCCTGAGCTGCGCGGTGATTGCTGCCATGCAGGGCGCGCAGATTATTCGCGCGCATGACGTTAAAGAGACGGCCGAAGCGATGCGCGTGGTCGAAGCGACCCGAAGAGCAAAAGGAGTATCATGAGTAATCGTAAATATTTCGGTACAGACGGCATTCGCGGCAAAGTCGGTGAAACACCTATCACCCCCGATTTCGTCCTGAAGCTGGGCTGGGCCGCAGGTAAAGTGCTGGCGCGCCATGGTTCAAAGAAGATCATTATCGGTAAAGATACGCGTATATCTGGCTATATGCTGGAGTCTGCACTGGAAGCAGGCCTCGCTGCGGCAGGCCTGACAGCAGCGTTTACCGGCCCGATGCCGACGCCCGCCATCGCCTATCTGACCCGCACCTTCCGCGCTGAGGCGGGCATAGTGATTTCCGCGTCGCACAATCCGTTTGACGATAACGGCATTAAATTCTTCTCTTCCGAGGGCACCAAACTGCCTGATGACGTCGAAGAAGCGATTGAGCTGGAGATGGAAAAGCCGATTACCTGCGTTGAGTCCGCGCAGTTAGGCCGCGCCAGCCGCATCGTCGATGCAGCAGGGCGTTACATTGAGTTTTGCAAAGGGACCTTCCCCAGCGAACTAAATCTTAACGGCCTGAAAATTGTGGTCGACTGCGCCAATGGCGCCACCTACCACATTGCGCCGAATGTTCTGCGTGAACTGGGCGCAACCGTTATTGCTATCGGTGTCCAGCCAGACGGAATGAACATCAATAAAGAGTGTGGTGCCACCGATCTCAAACTGTTGCAGCAGCGCGTACTCGCGGAGAAGGCCGATATTGGTCTGGCCTACGATGGCGACGGCGACCGCATCATGATGATTGACCATCTGGGTGACAAAGTTGATGGCGACCAGATCCTTTACATTATTGCGCGTGAAGCCCTGCGTCAGGGACAGTTACGCGGCGGCGTAGTGGGCACGCTAATGAGTAACATGGGACTGGAATTAGCGCTGAAACAGCTTGGTATTCCGTTTACCCGTGCCAAAGTGGGTGACCGCTATGTGCTGGAGAAGATGCAGGAGAAAGGATGGCGTCTCGGCGCAGAGAACTCTGGTCATGTGATCCTGCTGGATAAAACCACCACTGGCGACGGTATTGTTGCAAGTTTGCAAGTGCTCACTGCAATGGTGCGCAACCATATGAGTCTGCACGATCTCTGCAGTGGCATGAAAATGCTGCCGCAGGTTCTGGTCAACGTTCGCTTTGCGGGTGAGCATGATCCACTGCAAAGTGACGCAGTAAAAACCGTCACTGCCGAAGTGGAAAAAGCGCTGGCGGGTCGTGGACGTGTTCTGCTGCGTAAATCGGGCACCGAGCCACTCATTCGCGTGATGGTGGAAGGCGAAAATGAGGCGCAGGTAACGGAACTGGCGAATCGTATCGCCGATCAGGTCAAGGCCGTTTAAACTCATTACAGGCGGTTCTCAGGATGTGCAACTGCCTGTAAAATCACCGGGATGGCGCTTTTTTCTGCAATCAGTCTGGCTGGTAAAAATTGCACTTGCAGAGATATGCGCCTTTAGTTAGTATTCACACCCGCTTCTGATGGGTGATGACGAGACTCCCCATCAATACTGGTTGAAGCTTTAACTGTACGATTATCGTGCAAGGAACAGGTTGAATATGTACGAAGCTCTTTTAGTTGTTTTCCTTATTGTAGCTATCGCCCTTGTGGGTATGATCATGCTGCAGCAAGGCAAAGGCGCTGATATGGGAGCCTCATTCGGTGCAGGCGCATCCGGTACGGTGTTTGGTTCTTCGGGTTCAGGTAATTTCCTGACACGTACTACTGGCATCTTAGCGGCACTGTTCTTCATCATCAGCCTGGTTCTCGGTAATCTGAACAGCAATAAAGCTTCGAAAGGAAGCGAGTGGGAAAATCTTTCTGCGCCGGCGCAGTCTTCTCAAAAGACTGAAAAGCCAGCTCAACCGGTAACTCCGGGCAGCGATATTCCTCAGTAAGGTCGTCAGCACAACGAATCGTTGTGGTCAGTGCAGTGCCGTGGTGGTGGAATTGGTAGACACGCTACCTTGAGGTGGTAGTGCCCGATTGGGCTTACGGGTTCAAGTCCCGTCCTCGGTACCAAATAGCAGTATCACTTGCATTTTATGCAGGTCTGGCGTATTATTCGCCACGTTTTCGGACGCGGGGTGGAGCAGCCTGGTAGCTCGTCGGGCTCATAACCCGAAGGTCGTCGGTTCAAATCCGGCCCCCGCAACCAATTTTCCCTTTGAGTTCTTTTTCAAATATACTGTATGCATCGACGGACGCATTCACGGCTATTTTTTGAAAGAAAATTCTTTGGATGGAGTCCGGGCCGCATTGCGGCATACAGGGTCCAGTGACTAAAAGCCCCGAATATTCGGGGTTTTTTGTTATTAGCGAATCGTAATACTGGGCTATAGGCCCTTTTTTTATGTCTTGGGGGTGGGCTTGTCCACATTAGAGCAAAAATTGACAGAGTTGGTATCGGCTCCCGTAGAAGCGCTGGGTTACGAACTGGTTGGAATTGAATTCGTTCGTAGTCGCACATCTATCCTGCGCATCTATATTGATAGTGAAGATGGCATCAATGTCGATGATTGCGCCGATGTCAGCCACCAGGTAAGTGCGGTAATGGATGTTGAAGATCCAATTACGGTACCTTACAACCTTGAAGTCTCTTCACCGGGACTCGATCGTCCTCTGTTCACCGCAGAACACTACACCCGCTTTATGGGTGAAGAAGTGAGTCTGGTGTTGCGTATGGCCGTTCAGAACCGCCGTAAATGGCAGGGAACCATCAAGTCAGTTGATGGCGAGATGATCACGGTGCACGTTGAGGGTAGCGATGAAGTGTTCGCGCTGAGTAATATTCAGAAAGCGAACCTGGTCCCCCACTTTTAAAAGTCCGGATTGAGGCTAACCAGGATGAACAAAGAGATCTTAGCTGTTGTAGAAGCCGTTTCTAACGAAAAAGCCCTGCCGCGTGAGAAAATCTTCGAAGCGCTGGAGAGCGCGCTGGCGACTGCGACCAAGAAAAAGTACGAGCAGGAAATCGAGGTACGCGTCAGCATTGATCGCCGCAGTGGCGATTTCGATACTTTCCGCCGCTGGGAAATCGTAGATGAGGTGACACAGCCGACGCGCGAGATCACGCTGGATGCGGCCCGCTTCGAAGATGAAGCATTCAATCTGGGCGAATATGTTGAAGATCAGATTGAATCGGTCACTTTTGACCGTATCACCACCCAGACTGCTAAGCAGGTTATCGTGCAAAAAGTGCGCGAAGCTGAGCGCGCAATGGTGGTTGATCAGTTCCGTCAGCATGAAGGCGAAATTATTACTGGCGTGGTGAAGAAAGTTAACCGCGACAATATTTCCCTCGACCTGGGCAGCAACGCCGAAGCGGTCATCATGCGCGAAGATATGCTGCCGCGTGAAAACTTCCGTCCAGGCGACCGTATTCGTGGCGTACTCTACTCTGTACGTCCGGAAGCGCGTGGCGCGCAACTGTTCGTGACGCGTTCCAAACCGGAAATGCTGATTGAACTGTTTCGCATTGAGGTGCCAGAAATTGGCGAAGAACTGATTGAAATTAAAGCCGCTGCCCGTGATCCAGGTTCGCGCGCTAAAATTGCAGTCAAAACTAACGACAAACGTATCGATCCCGTCGGTGCCTGTGTGGGCATGCGCGGCGCGCGTGTTCAGGCAGTTTCCAGTGAACTGGGCGGCGAGCGTATCGATATCGTGCTGTGGGACGATAACCCGGCGCAGTTTGTTATTAACGCCATGGCTCCGGCCGATGTGGCGTCAATCGTGGTTGATGAAGATAATCACACCATGGATATCGCCGTTGAAGCTGGCAATCTGGCTCAGGCGATCGGCCGTAACGGCCAAAACGTGCGTCTCGCTTCGCAGCTGAGTGGCTGGGAGCTGAACGTGATGACCGTCGATGATCTGCAGGCTAAGCATCAGGCTGAAGCCCATGCAGCGATCGATATGTTCACTAAACATCTCGACATCGACGAAGAGTTCGCCACCGTTCTGGTGGAAGAGGGCTTCTCCTCGCTGGAAGAGCTGGCATACGTGCCAATCAACGAGCTGCTGGAAGTCGACGGTCTCGACGAAGAGACCATTGAAGCCCTGCGTGAACGAGCAAAAAATGCGTTAACCACCCTGGCACTGGCGAAAGAAGAGAGTCTTGGAAATCAGGAGCCCGCTGAGGATCTTCTGAATCTTGAAGGCCTCGATCGTGCGCTGGCGTTCCGCCTGGCGTCGAAAGGCGTTTGCACGCTGGAAGATCTCGCTGAGCAAGGTGTTGACGATCTGACGGATATTGAAGGCATGTCTGATGAACAGGCCGGCGCGCTGATTATGGCCGCACGTAATATCTGCTGGTTCGGCGATGACGCGTAATAACAGGAAGGAACAGCATGACAGATGTAACCGTAAAATCGCTGGCCGCAGAAATTCAGACTCCGGTCGATCGCCTGGTACAGCAATTTGCTGATGCGGGGATCCCTAAGTCTGAAAATGACGCGGTGACCCAGCAAGAGAAAGAAACCTTACTATCTCATCTGAACCGTGAACACGGTCAGGTCGGTTCAGCTAAGCTGACGCTGCAGCGTAAAACGCGCAGCACCTTGAATATTCCAGGCACCGGGGGTAAAAGTAAGTCGGTGCAAATTGAAGTCCGCAAAAAGCGTACCTATGTGAAAGGTGATGCAGAGTCTGAGCAAGCTCAGGCCGAAGCAGAAGCCGAGGCGCAGCGTGAAGCGGAAGAGCAGGCGCAACGCGAGGCTGAAGAAAAAGCCCGTCGCGAAGCTGAACAGAAAGCGCAACGTGAAGCCGAAGACAAAGCCAGGCGCGAAGCCGCTGACAAGGCCAAACGTGCAGCAGCGGAAAATGACAAAGTGACAAATCAACCTACCGACGAAGTGACCAGGGCTGCGCAATCAGACAAAGCCCGTCGCGAAGCTGAAGCTGCCGAACTGAAGCGTAAAGCTGAAGAAGAAGCCCGCCGTAAGCTCGAAGAGGCTGCCCGCCTCGTAGCCGAAGAAGCCCGCCGTCTGGCTGAAGAGAAATCAGCTGAATGGGAAAAACCGGAAGAAGAGGATAAAGGCGACTATCACGTCACCACTTCGACCCATGCCCGTCAGGCAGAAGACGAAAACGACCGTCAGGTTGAAGCAGGTCGTGCGCGTGCGCGCACTACTGCTAAAGCTGCGCGTCCGGCGAAAAAAGGCAACAAACATTCTGAAGCCAAAACTGACCGTGAAGAAGCGCGTGCGCAGGTTCGTGGCGGTAAAGGTGGTAAGCATCGCAAACCTAGCGCACTGCAGCAGGGCTTCAACAAGCCAGCGCAGGCCGTTAACCGCGATGTTGTGATTGGCGAAACCATCACCGTAGCCGAACTGGCTAACAAAATGGCGGTGAAAGGTTCTCTGGTCATCAAAGCGATGATGAAGATGGGCGCCATGGCGACTATTAACCAGGTCATCGATCAGGAAACTGCACAGCTCGTTGCCGAAGAGATGGGCCACAAAGTGACCCTGCGTCGTGAGAACGAGCTGGAAGAAGCGGTAATGGACGATCGTGATACTGATGCGGCGCAGGAGTCTCGTGCTCCGGTTGTCACCATCATGGGTCACGTCGACCACGGTAAAACGTCCCTGCTGGACTATATCCGCTCCACCAAAATCGCCTCTGGCGAAGCGGGCGGCATTACTCAGCACATCGGTGCTTACCACGTCGAAACCGACACCGGTATGGTCACCTTCCTGGATACTCCGGGCCACGCCGCGTTTACCGCGATGCGTGCACGTGGTGCGCAGGCGACCGACATCGTTATCCTGGTTGTCGCAGCGGACGATGGCGTGATGCCACAGACTATCGAAGCTATTCAGCACGCTAAAGCCGCTAAAGTGCCGGTTGTCGTTGCAGTGAACAAGTGCGATAAGCCAGAAGCGGATCCGGATCGTGTTAAAAACGAACTGACTCAGTACGGAATCATTCCGGAAGAGTGGGGCGGCGAAAACATGTTCGTTAATGTCTCTGCGAAAGCGGGTACCGGCATTGATGACCTGTTAAACGCTATCCTGCTGCAGGCTGAAGTACTGGAACTGACTGCTATCCGTGAAGGTATGGCGAGCGGCGTGGTTATCGAATCGTTCCTCGACAAAGGTCGTGGTCCGGTTGCAACCGTGCTGGTACGTGAAGGTACACTGAACAAAGGCGACATCGTTCTTTGTGGTTTCGAATATGGCCGTGTTCGTGCAATGCGTGACGAACTGGGTCGCGAAGTCATGGAAGCGGGTCCGTCTATCCCGGTTGAGATTCTGGGCCTGTCCGGCGTGCCGGCTGCGGGTGATGAAGCGACCGTGGTTCGTGACGAGAAGAAAGCACGTGAAGTTGCGCTCTATCGTCAGGGCAAATTCCGCGAAGTTAAACTGGCACGCCAGCAGAAATCTAAGCTTGAGAACATGTTTGCTAACATGACCGAGGGCGAAGTTTCTGAACTGAACATCGTGATGAAAGCTGACGTTCAGGGTTCTGTGGAAGCGATCTCCGACTCCCTGCTGAAACTCTCCACCGACGAAGTGAAGGTGAAGATTGTCGGTTCAGGTGTAGGCGGGATTACCGAAACCGACGCAACGCTGGCCGCTGCCTCGAACGCTATCCTGATTGGCTTCAACGTCCGTGCCGATGCCTCTGCGCGTCGCGTCATCGATGCTGAAAGCCTGGATCTGCGTTACTACTCAGTCATCTATAACCTGATTGATGAAGTTAAAGCGGCGATGAGCGGTATGCTGGCACCAGAGTACAAACAGCAGATCATTGGTCTGGCTGCAGTGCGCGACGTGTTCAAATCACCGAAGTTTGGCGCGATTGCCGGTTGTATGGTGACGGAAGGTAACATCAAACGTCACAATCCAATCCGTGTCCTGCGTGACAACGTGGTGATTTACGAAGGCGAGCTGGAATCTCTGCGTCGCTTTAAAGATGACGTCAACGAAGTGCGTAACGGCATGGAGTGCGGTATCGGCGTGAAGAACTACAACGACGTTCGCGTTGGCGATATGATCGAAGTGTTTGAAATCATCGAAATTAAACGCACCATCGAGTAATAGACTGCTGATGTGTTGCAATTTGGGAGGCCTCTGGCCTCCCGAATTATTTGGGAGAAATAATGATGGCGAAAGAATTTGGTCGCCCGCAGCGCGTTTCACAAGAGCTGCAAAAAGAGATTGCGATGATCCTGCAGCGTGAGATTAAAGATCCCCGTCTTGGCATGATGGTCACCGTATCCGGCGTTGAAGTGTCACGCGATCTCGCCTACGCAAAAGTGTTCGTCACTTTCCTTAACGATAAAGATGAAGAAGCGATTAAACATGGCCTGAAAGCGCTGAAAGAAGCGTCAGGTTATATTCGCATTCTGCTGGGTAAAGCGATGCGTCTGCGTATCGTGCCTGAGCTGACCTTCTTCTACGACAACTCGTTAGTGGAAGGGATGCGCATGTCCAATCTCGTCACCAGCGTCGTGAAGAACGATGCTGAGCGCCGTGGCCCCGAAGCTACGGGCGATGACGAGGAGGCGTAATGAGTCGTCCGCGTCGTCGCGGTCGCGACGTCCATGGCGTGTTGTTGCTGGATAAGCCACAAGGCGTCTCGTCGAATGATGTCCTGCAGAAAGTGAAGCGAATCTTTAACGCCAATCGCGCAGGTCATACCGGCGCGCTTGATCCTCTGGCGACCGGCATGTTGCCGATCTGCCTGGGTGAAGCGACCAAGTTTTCGCAGTATCTGCTGGATTCCGATAAACGCTATCGCGTGATTGCCCGACTGGGTGAGCGTACGGACACGTCAGACGCCGATGGCAACATTGTGCAGACGCGTCCGGTCAGCTTCAGTCAGGCCGATCTGGACAGCGCCCTCGAGAGCTTCCGTGGCGAAACGCTGCAGGTGCCTTCGATGTTTTCGGCGCTGAAGCATCAGGGTCGTCCGCTGTATGAATATGCGCGTCAGGGCATCGTCATTGAGCGTGAACCCCGTCCAATTACTGTCTATGAGCTGCAGTTTATTCGCTGGCAGGATAATGAGCTGGAGCTGGAAATTCACTGCTCCAAAGGCACCTATATCCGCACCATCATCGATGATCTGGGCGAAAAGCTGGGATGTGGAGCGCATGTCATCATGCTGCGTCGCGTACAGGTTGCGCGTTATCCCTATGAAAGGATGGTAACGCTGGAACAACTGAACGCCCTGCTGACGGAAGCGACGGAAGCCGGTATTCCACTGGAGACACAGCTCGATCCACTGTTGTTGCCGATGGACAGCCCCGCCTCTGATTTCCCTGAGGTGAATATCCCGACTGTCGTGGCAGATTTTTTCCGCCAGGGTCAGCCGGTGCAGGCCAGCAATGCGCCTGCGCAGGGACTGGTCAGGGTATCGGAAGGCGAAGCGCGTAAGTTTATCGGCATGGCAGAAATCGCTGATGATGGCCGTCTTGCACCACGTCGTTTAGTGGTTGAGTATCAGGATTAAGCCGGGCGTTCACTTTTCGCTGATGGCGCATTTGCGTTGCTATCGGGCGCAGAGTAGAATAGCGCGGCTTTAAAGCGGGATGCTGAATTAGAGATCGGCACCTATACATTCATTTATTACTGGAGTTTATTATGTCTCTAAGCGTAGAAGCTAAAGCAGAGATCGTTGCTAAATATGGCCGTGGTGCTAACGACAGCGGTTCAACCGAAGTTCAGGTTGCCCTGTTGACCGCGCAGATTACCCATCTGCAGGGTCACTTCTCTGAGCACAAAAAAGACCACCACAGCCGCCGCGGTCTGCTGCGCATGGTATCTCAGCGTCGTAAGCTGCTGGACTACCTGAAGCGTAAAGACGTTGCACGCTACAGCAGCCTGATCGAAAGTCTCGGTCTGCGTCGCTAAGTCTGAAGAATCTGATCGTCTGGGCATTATGCGGGCTTTTGCACTGTGTGCAGCTTACGATCAGATTTGTGCGAGTTTCGTGAAGAGGGGGCCTTTATGGCCCCTTTTTTCGAGCAATCGGCAGCAATCCGATCCAAACTGATGTATTGTTGCTTAGTGTGATCTTTAGTTTGCAGAATTTCGCGCGGCTAATGAGAGGCTTTACCGCAGGGGCGGTCGAGGGTTGTCATTAGTCGCGAGGATGCAGCTGAAGATTGGTAATCAATGGCGGGCTACAGATAGCCATGCCCCGAAGTTAAGGACTTTGATTTTGCTGAATCCGATCGTACGCAAATTCCAATATGGTCAACATACCGTCACGCTGGAAACCGGCATGATGGCTCGCCAGGCGACAGCCGCTGTGATGGTGAGCATGGACGATACTGCAGTGTTCGTCACTGTTGTAGGTCAGAAAAAATCTAAACCAGGTCAGGACTTCTTCCCACTGACCGTGAACTATCAGGAGCGTACTTACGCTGCTGGTCGTATCCCAGGCAGCTTCTTCCGTCGTGAAGGCCGTCCAAGTGAAGGCGAAACCCTGATTTCGCGTCTGATTGACCGCCCGATTCGTCCGCTGTTCCCGGAAGGTTTTGTTAACGAAGTTCAGGTTATTGCAACTGTGGTTTCTGTAAACCCACAGGTTCACCCTGACATCGTTGCAATGATTGGTGCCTCTGCTGCGCTGGCACTTTCTGGTCTGCCGTTCAATGGCCCGATTGGCTCTGCGCGCGTGGGTTACATCAACGATCAATACGTCCTGAACCCAACCGCCGATGAGCTGAAACAGTCTCGTCTGGATCTGGTTGTTGCCGGTACGCAGAATGCCGTTCTGATGGTTGAATCTGAAGCTGAGATCCTGTCAGAAGAGCAGATGCTGGGCGCAGTGGTCTTTGGTCATGACCAGCAGCAGATCGTTATCGAAAACATCAATGCCCTGGTTGCTGAAGCTGGCAAACCACGCTGGGACTGGCAGCCAGAAGCCGCCAATACCGCACTGATTTCACGTGTTGCTGCCCTGGCAGAAGCGCGCATCAGCGATGCTTACCGCATCACTGACAAGCAGGAGCGTTACACGCAGGTTGGCGTCATCAAAGACGAAACCATTGCTGCGCTGCTGGCTGAAGATGAAACGCTGGATGGTTCAGAAATCGGCGACATCGTGCATAGCCTCGAGAAAACCGTCGTTCGTACCCGTATCCTGAATGGCGAGCCACGTATCGATGGCCGTGAAAAAGATATGATCCGCGGTCTGGACGTGCGTACTGGCGTATTGCCACGTACCCATGGTTCATCACTGTTCACCCGTGGTGAGACGCAGGCACTGGTTACGGCAACGCTGGGTACCACCCGCGATGCGCAGAACCTGGATGAGCTGATGGGCGAACGTACCGACAGCTTCCTGTTCCATTACAACTTCCCTCCATACTCTGTCGGCGAAACCGGCATGGTAGGCTCGCCGAAGCGTCGTGAGATTGGTCACGGTCGTCTGGCGAAGCGCGGCGTGTTAGCGGTAATGCCAAAAGCGGAAGATTTCCCTTACACCATCCGTGTTGTATCTGAAATCACCGAATCTAACGGCTCTTCTTCAATGGCCTCTGTCTGTGGTGCCTCACTGGCGCTGATGGATGCAGGTGTGCCAATCAAAGCCGCTGTTGCCGGTATCGCGATGGGCTTAGTTAAAGAAGATGAGAAGTTTGTCGTTCTGTCTGACATCCTGGGCGATGAAGATCACCTGGGCGACATGGACTTCAAAGTAGCCGGTAGCCGTGAAGGTATCACCGCGCTGCAGATGGACATCAAAATCGAAGGCATCACGCGTGAAATCATGCAGGAAGCACTGAACCAGGCCAAGGGTGCGCGTCTGCACATTCTGGGCGTCATGGAACAGGCTATCAGCACACCGCGTACTGAGATTTCTGAATTCGCTCCACGCATCTACACCATCAAAATCAGCTCGGACAAGATTAAAGATGTGATCGGTAAAGGTGGCTCAGTGATTCGTGCACTGACCGAAGAGACCGGTACAACCATTGAAATCGAAGATGACGGTACCGTGAAAATCGCAGCGACCGATGGTCTGAAAGCGAAAGAAGCGATTCGTCGTATCGAAGAGATTACCGCAGAGATCGAAGTGGGCCGCGTTTACAGTGGTAAAGTGACCCGTATCGTCGACTTCGGTGCCTTCGTCGCTATCGGCGGTGGTAAAGAAGGTCTGGTTCACATTTCACAAATCGCGGATAAGCGCGTTGAGAAAGTAACTGACTATCTGCAGATGGGTCAGGAAGTGCCGGTTAAGGTGATGGAAGTTGATCGCCAGGGCCGCGTACGTCTGAGCATCAAAGAAGCGACAGAATCTAAGCCGCAGACTGAAGAAGCTGCAGCGGTGCTTACGCCTGAAGCTGAGTAAGACGTTGCTGATTTGCCCCTCTTTGCCTGGCAGAGAGGGGCGTTTGTATCATCGCGAGGGCGGGAATCCTTGTGCACAGCAGGCGGATGACAGGATGGTTATCCCAATGTTTGTATTCGGGAGTGGGAAATGAAGCCTTTTCTGCGCTGGTGTTTTGTTGCGACAGCTTTGACGCTGGCAGGATGCAGCAACTCCAATTGGCGTAAGAACGAAGTTCTTGCAGTGCCTTTACAGCCCACACTGCAGCAGGAAGTGATACTGGCGCGCATGGAACAAATTCTTGCCAGTCGCGCTCTCACCGATGATGAACGCGCACAGCTGTTATATGAGCGCGGAGTGTTGTATGATAGTTTAGGTCTGCGGGCATTAGCGCGGAACGATTTTTCGCAAGCGCTGTCTATAAGACCAGATATGCCCGAAGTGTTTAACTACTTAGGCATATATTTAACGCAGGCGGGCAACTTTGATGCCGCCTATGAAGCGTTTGATTCTGTACTTGAGCTTGATCCAACTTACAACTATGCGCATTTAAACCGTGGTATCGCCCTCTATTACGGCGGTCGATACAAGTTAGCGCAAGATGATCTGCTGGCGTTTTATCAAGACGATCCTAACGATCCTTTCCGCAGTCTGTGGCTCTATCTCGTTGAACGTGAGATGGATGTCGACAAGGCAAAAGTCGCGCTTCAACAGCGTCACGACAAAGCGGTCAGAGACCAATGGGGATGGAATATTGTCGAGTTCTACCTTGGAGATATCAACGAGAAAACGTTGATGGAAAGTCTCAAGGCGGACGCAACGGATAACACCTCGCTCGCTGAACATCTCAGTGAAACCAACTTCTATTTAGGTAAGTACTACCTAAGTCTGGGGGAGAAGGACGACGCGAAAGCGTTGTTCAAACTGGCGGTGGCCAACAACGTCAATAACTTTGTTGAACACCGATACGCATTGTTGGAACTGGCGCAACTCGGCCAGGCACAAGACGATTTATCAGAATCTGACCAGCAATAGCTGACGAACTTAATTTGCCTGTAAAACCTGTTAAGTCATCATCTTAAAGGATGAAGGCTTTTCTGTTCGTCAAAACTTCTAATTTGAGCCGGTTCACACTTTTTGATGAAAATGACTGAAAGTTTTCACGACGAGTTATGTAGACTGGCCGCCGCAATCTAAGAGGCACGTGTACTACATGACTGATATTCAAACCACTTTTGCTGACCTTGGCCTGAACGCCGACATCCTTGAATCACTGAATGGCATGGGCTATGTAAAGCCATCCCCAATCCAGGCTGAGTGTATTCCTCACCTGCTGGCGGGCCGTGACGTGTTAGGCATGGCGCAGACCGGGAGTGGTAAAACTGCGGCTTTCTCTCTGCCGCTGTTACACAACATTGACCCTACTGTTAAAGCGCCACAAATCCTGGTGCTGGCACCTACCCGCGAACTGGCGGTACAGGTTGCTGAAGCAGTTACCGAATTCGCTAAACACATGCGTGGCCTGAACGTGGTTGCCCTTTACGGCGGCCAGCGTTATGACGTGCAGCTGCGCGCACTGCGTCAGGGACCACAGGTTGTTGTAGGTACCCCTGGTCGTTTGCTTGACCACCTGAAACGCGGCACGTTAGACCTTTCTAACCTGCGTGGTCTGGTGCTGGATGAAGCAGACGAAATGCTGCGTATGGGCTTCATCGAAGACGTTGAAACCATCATGGCGCAGATTCCAGCCGATCATCAGACTGCGCTGTTCTCTGCTACCATGCCGGAAGCGATTCGTCGTATCACCAAACGCTTCATGAAAGATCCACAGGAAGTGCGTATTCAGTCAAGTCTGACCACGCGCCCTGACATCAGCCAGAGCTACTGGACTGCTTACGGTCGTAAAACAGACGCACTGGTTCGCTTCCTTGAAGCTGAAGACTTTGATGCTGCCATCATCTTCGTGCGTACCAAAAGCGCAACCATGGAAGTGGCAGAAGCGCTGGAGCGCAGTGGCTATAACAGCGCCGCGCTGAATGGTGACATGAACCAGGCACTGCGTGAGCAGACGCTGGAACGCCTGAAAGATGGTCGTCTCGACATCCTGATTGCAACCGACGTTGCGGCCCGTGGCCTGGACGTTGAGCGTATCAGTCTGGTTGTTAACTACGACATCCCGATGGATTCAGAATCTTACGTTCACCGTATCGGCCGTACCGGTCGTGCAGGTCGTGCTGGCCGTGCGCTGCTGTTCGTTGAGAACCGCGAGCGTCGTCTGCTACGCAACATCGAACGTACGATGAAGCTGACCATTCCTGAAGTAGAACTGCCAAACGCAGAACTGCTGGGTGAGCGTCGTCTGGCTAAGTTTGCTGCTAAAGTTCAGCAGCAGCTGGAAAGCAGCGATCTGGATCAGTACCGTGCTCTGCTGGCTAAAATGCAGCCAGAAGAAGAACTGGATCTGGAATCACTGGCAGCCGCACTGCTGAAGATGGCACAGGGCGAACGTCCTCTGATTCTGCCACCAGAAGCACCACGTCCTGCACGTCGCGAATACCGCGATCGTGACGAGCGTGATGGCCGTCGTGACAGCCGTGAAGCGCGTGGCGATTCTCGTGCTCCGCGTGAAAACCGCGAAAACCGTGAAAGCCGTGATGGCGATCGTCCACGTCGCGAACGTCGTGACGTTGGCGAAATGCAGCTGTACCGCATCGAAGTAGGCCGCGATGATGGTGTTGAAGTTCGTCACATCGTTGGTGCTATCGCTAACGAAGGCGACATCAGCAGCCGTTACATCGGTAACATCAAGCTGTTCGGTACGCATTCAACCATCGAGCTGCCGAAAGGCATGCCAGGCGATGTGCTGCAGCACTTCACCCGTACGCGTATTCTGAACAAACCGATGAATATGCAGCTGCTGGGTGATGCACAGCCAAACGAAGGCCGTGGTGATCGTCGTCCAGCGGGTGCAGGCGGTGAGCGTCGCAGTGGTCCAGGTGCTGGTGCTCCAGGTGCAGCCAACCGTGAAGGTGGTCGTCGCTTCTCTTCTGAACGCCGTGAAGGTGGTCGTGAAGGCGGTGGACGTACTTTCAACCGTGAAGGTAGCCGTGGTCCACGTCGTGAAGAAGGCGCAGCCGCCTCTCCACGTCGTCGTGATGCATAACGACTTAGCGTCGTAACAAAAAGGGAAGCCACTGGCTTCCCTTTTTTTATGCCTGTCAGGCACCACCGCTGATCATGACGCGCTCGCCGCTGACATAGGCAGACTCCTCAGAGGCCAGAAACAGCGCGACCTGCGCCACATCCTCCGGCAGACCAAAACGCCCCAGCGGCGTAGCCGCCAGCAGCTGCGCTTTGAGCTGCGGACTCATCCTCTTCGCAGCCAGTAATCCCTCGGTCAGGATCATCCCAGGTGCCAGCGCGTTAACCCGAATATTCCTGGCACCCAGTTCGCGCGCCAGTCCCTGAGTCAGGGTATCCACCGCGCCTTTGGTTGCCGCCCAGAGTACGGAACCCGGCGTGCTGTTTTTACTGTTCAGGGCGCTAAGGTTAATAATGCTGCCGCCATGCGAAGGGAAGTGACGAATCGCCTGCTGACAGACCATCAGCGTGCCGAGCAGGTTAACGTCAATCTGCTGCTGCATCTCCTCCTGCGTCAGCGCCTCAAACTCGCCGTGATGAAAGCTGCCTGCATTGTTCACCACAATGTCAGGTGCGCCGAAACAGTCTGCGGTGGTGGCGAACAGCCGTTCCACATCCCGCAGGCGAGAGATATCTGCCTGTACTGCCACGGCTTCACTGCCCAGGGTGACGATATCGCTGACTACGTCAGCTGCCCCGACTTCATCCTGACGATAATTGACCACGACGCGCGCGCCCGCTGCGGCAAACGCGATGGCAATAGCCGCGCCAATGCCTTTGGACGCGCCAGTCACCAGTGCGATTTTATTCTGCAGTGCTTTCATTATGTCATTCTCCGCCGTAATAATTGCGTCGAAAGACTATGCGCGATGGCGCTGAAAAGCGGGTAGCGCAATCCTGCAAGCTTTTTGCACAATCCTGCAAAAGTGCCGTAACGGGACAGGCATACCGCCTGGCGTCAGGTAATATCAGCATTGAGAGCGGGAGGAGGGGGAAAGAGTGACAGAGAGTGACAAGTGGCAGGCGCTGGCAGACTTAATTGCCCGTCATGCTCCGGAGGATGGCCGGCATGCCAGTGCCATAGATTGTCTTTTTTTTGGTCGGGTTTCAGCCCCGACTGAGCCGATGCACTTTGCTCAATGGGCCAGTTTTGCGCTGGTTGCTCAGGGCGGTAAGGCGCTGCATATCGGTGATGAGGTACTGCACTATGGGCCGGGTGACTTGTTGCTGGTGACGCTGGATATGCCGGTACGCGCCTGCGTTACCGCCGCCACGCCGGAAAAGCCGAATCTGGGAGTGGGTATTGCCATCAATGAATCCCGACTGCGACGCTACCTTGAACAGTTCCCTCCGGCGCTGCCGCTGGGGATAGCCCCTAATGAACGTGGCGTCACCGTACATAAGGTCTCACCCTTACTGATGGATGCGGTCGTTCGGCTGGTGCGCCTGCTTGACCATCCGGAAGATATTGAGGCTCTGGCTCCACTCATCGAGCAGGAGATTTTCTACCGGCTGCTGACCGGGCCGGAAGGCTCGCGCATCCTGAATATGGCACTGTCTGAGCGGCCGGGCAACCGGGTGGCGCAGGCTGCCCGCTGGCTGCGGGAGAATTTTCATCAGCCGCTGAAGATCGATCAGCTCGCCAGCAGTGTCGGCATGAGTATCTCTTCGCTGCACCATCACTTCAAAGCCGTTACGGCCATGACGCCGATGCAATACCAGAAACAACTGCGGCTGAATGAGGCGCGACGTCTGATGATGGTGGAAAAGCTGGATGCCGGTACGGCAGGCTATCGGGTGGGATATCAGAGCGCATCACAGTTCAGCCGGGAGTATCGCCGCCTGTATGGGCAATCTCCGGCCAGGGATAGTCGTCAGCTGGCGGTGAGTCCGGATATCATCCGCCCACCGCAAAACTGATTACAGGCTATTTGCTGCTTCCATCGCAATTGCAAAAGATCGAAGACGCGCCTCGCGGTCAAAAATCTGGCCATTGACCATAATCTCATCCGCCTGGGTTTCACGCATCAGTGAGGCCAGTCCATGACGTACCTTGTCGGTATCGCCGACCAGCGACATGCTGAGTGCCTGCTGAACGCCATACTGCTCTGACGGCGACCAGAGGTTATCCATGTTTTCAACCGGTGCCGGTAGCGGGCCAGGTTTGCCACGGCGCAGGTTAATAAACTGCTGCTGTTGCGAGGTAAACAGGAAGCGCGCATCACGCTCATTGTCAGCAGCGACCACGTTAATGCAGACCATGGCATAGGGCTTGTCGAGACGCGCCGATGGCTGGAAGTTCTCGCGGTAAACGTGCAGCGCCTGGAACAGCTGGTCAGGCGCAAAATGGGACGCAAACGCAAACGGCAGGCCCATTTTTGCTGATAGCTGTGCGCTGTAAAGACTGGAGCCGAGCAGCCAGACCGGGATTTTCAGGCCCAGACCGGGCACCGGCTGCACGGGCAGCTGCGCATCCGCGTCCGCGTCAAACCAGTTAATCAGTTCAGCCACATCCTCAGGGAACGTGTCGATGTGCATGTTGGCCTGATGACGGCGCAGCGCCATCATGGTGCGCTGGTCAGAACCTGGCGCACGGCCTAAGCCGAGGTCGATACGCCCAGGATAGAGAGAGGCCAGCGTGCCAAACTGCTCGCCGATTACCAGCGGCGCATGGTTAGGCAACATAATGCCGCCGGAGCCCAGCTTCAGGGTCTCGGTATTCGCCGCCAGGTAGCCAATCAGCACCGACGTCGCGGCGCTGGCAATCCCTGTCATGTTGTGATGTTCAGCCAGCCAGTAGCGTTCGAAGCCCAGTTTTTCAGCCTGACGCGCCAGCGCCAGTGAATTGTGGAACGCATCCCGTGCGGTCGCGCCCTGTGGAATCGGCGCAAGATCAAGTACGGACAGGCGAAGAGGTTTTTTATCAGACATGGCTACTCCCATTGAATGGCGCAGGCATTAAGTGAAGGCCTGCGCCATTAAGTATTACGCATCATTCTTTCTATTAAAACTGCTAACCTGTGCAGGAATATAGCCGGTATGTGCTTTTACTCAGGAGACCAGCGTCATACCCGCCAGTTTGCGCCAGTAACCGTTACAATCGCTGCCTTTCGCGACCATTAACGGTGCCTGGCCGTTTTCATTAGCCCGAAAACGGTCGATCTCTGCCAGCGTTGTTACATCCTGCGGGGAGAGCCGGACGCAATCGACCTGATCGCGCATACCCGCCAGATCGTTACCCAGGTTATAACAGTAGCCGCTCATGGTCTGAATGCCATTGAGGACGAACACCTGCTGTCCCTCCTGAGAGTCGACGCACCGGCCTGTCGGGTAGTTGATGCAGCAGGTTTCGCAGTCATCTTTCGCGCGATTTTCCGAGCGGGCGGTGAAGCAGCGCGCAGAGAGCGCCAGCGGCAGGTGACCGTAGCCCAGCACCTCAACCTTAAACTGCTGGCGGATGCCCCGCGTCTCGCACTGCTCCAGCAGCTGTAGCAGCCAGTCACGCGACATCTCCACCGGCATACACCAGCGCGTCATGCCCTCTTTGACCAGCAGCTGCAGCGTGTCGGCGTTATAGACATTCAGCGTCGGGCCCGCGACAAAGGGCAGATGGCGCTCAGCGGCCATGTTGACCGTGCCGATATCATTGGCTTCAATCAGGAACTCGCCGTTCTCAACGTAACGCTGCAGCTCTTTCAGCTCCGAGGGTGACTGCAGCAGCGCCAGCGTGCTCAGCACCACCTGTTTGCCGCTGGCCGTGACTTCACGGGCCAGATCCATCCAGCGTGCATAGGGCGTGGCGCGGCGTTTACTGCACACCGCTTCGCCGAGATAGATAATATCCGCGCTACTGCGGGCCGCCTGATGGTAGAAATCTTCCAGGGTATCGGTTGGCCAGTACCAGAGCACCGGCCCAAGGGCATATTGCATCATGACTCCTTATTGCCATTCACGGTGATAAGCACCCAGCGTGGTTTGCGTGCCTTCGGAGAGGTCGCCCAGCGTCTGCATCCACTGCGGCGCGACTTCAAACTGTTCCGGCTGCGCTTTGCAGCGATCGATAGCCTGACGCCAGACGCGCGCCACATCAGCGACATAGGCAGGACTGCGCTGACGGCCTTCGATTTTCACTGAGGCGATGCCTGCCCGTAGCAGCTCCGGCAGCAGCTCCAGGGTGTTGAGGCTGGTGGGCTCTTCCAGCACGTGATAACGCTTGCCGTTAACCTCATACCGCCCTTTGCATAGCGTCGGGTAACCTGCGCTTTCATCGGGCGCGTAGCGATCAATCAGTACTTCATTGAGACGTGACTCCATGCCCTGCGGCGTCTGCTGCCAGCGCACAAATTTCGCCGGGGAGCAGGCGCCCGCGCTGTTAGGCGATTCGCCGGTCAGCCAGGAAGAGAGGTAGCAGCGGCCTTCCGCCATAATGCACAGGCTGCCAAAGGCGAATACCTCCAGCGGCACCGGCGTGCTGCGCGCCAGCTGTTTAACCTGATGAATCGACAGCACGCGCGGCAGGACGACACGCTGCAGATTGAAATGGCGATGGTAAAAGCGAATCGCCTCCAGGTTAGTCGCGGAAGCCTGGACAGAGAGATGGCGTTCAACCTGTGGGTAGTGCTTCGCGGCATACTCCAGCGTGGCGATATCGGCCAGGATCAGCGCGTCGGCGCCGTTTTGCGCCGCCACATCAATCGCCCGCTGCCAGCGTCCCATGCCATCCGGATGGGCAAACGTGTTGATCGCCACATGCAGTTTGCGGCGATGCTGATGCAGATAGCGCGCCGCTTCAGCCAGCTTTTTATCGGTGAAGTTCAGGCCCGCAAAGTGACGGGCATTGGTGTCATCTTTCAGCCCCACATAGACCGCATCCGCGCCGTTCTCTACGGCGGTGCGCACTGCGGGTAAGTTTCCTGCCGGGCAGAGCAGTTCCATAGGTGTTCCTCTCAACATGCGATGGGCGTCGAGTCTAGGCATCTGGTCCGGCGAGAGTGTTGATTTGGGGCAGTGAAATTTCAGTTCATCCGCCCTGGCAGCGCTTTTTTCCCTTAACAGCAGTGGTTTTTATTGATCTCAGAGGAGGCGCGCCGAAAAGGATATGGCAATATACGTAAAATTTTCTGAAGGGAGTGACGAAAGTGTTAGAGCGGATACATGCCCATTGTGTGAAAAACGGTCCGAAAATCTTAGGGTTACCCGCAACGCTTACCCCATTCCCGGTCAAAAAGTTGCTTCTGCAACAACTCTTAAACTGGCAATTTCGCCATGCTTTGGCTGAAGGTGAGTTAGACTTTCTGGACGGTCGCCTGCTGGGTATCGAGATTGCCGATCTCAATCTGCAATGGATCACCACGCTGCAGGACGGCCGACTGGCGGTATTGCAACAGTCCGAAGCGGATGTCTGGTTTCGGGGCAATGCCAATGATCTGTTGCTGGTGGCAGCACGTAAAGCAGATCCCGACATGCTGTTCTTTCAACGCCGTCTGGTGATTGAAGGTGACACAGAACTGGGACTTGAGGTGAAGAACGTAATGGATGCTATTGAACCCGAGGCTATGCCCACCGCGTTACGCACGGCCATTGAGCAGATGGCGGCATTTGTTGATGCTGGCATGAAACAGGACGCGAAAGCCACACAGGCACGCGCGGGTGCCGCATGTTGATCCGTAGCGAAATTGGTGTAGATGCTGCGGGCATCGACGCGCTGCTCAGACGCTGCTTCAGTACTTCCGCCGAGGCGGAACTGACTCAGGCGCTGCGTGAAGATGGCCTGCTGACGTTAGGCGTTGTCGCCACTGATGAGGAAGGACAGGTACTGGGTTATGCCGCATTCAGTCCGGTCAGCGTTCAGGGTGAAGATCGCGGCTGGGTGGCTCTGGCACCGCTGGCCGTCGATGAGACGCTGCGCGGTCAGGGTCTGGCCAGCAAGCTGATTTATGAGGGGCTGGATACGCTTAATGAATTTGGCTACAGCGCGGTCGTGGTGCTGGGTGATCCTGCACTGTTTAACCGTTTTGGTTTTGAACCGGCTGCACGCTACGGCCTGCGCAGTCGCTGGCCGGGAACAGAGGCAACGTTTCAGGTCTACCGTCTGGCGGATAATGCCTGGGATGGCGCGGAAGGGCAGATCGATTACGCCGAACCCTTTAATCGCCAGTCGTAATACCCAGCCAGCCCTCCAGACTGATCGGCTGGCCCGCCACCAGCAGTAACTTCTGCTGGCGGGTCAGCTGCTTAACCTGATACTCCAGTCTGGAGGCGCTGGCCCGATCTCCCGCCTCACAGTGAAACACCAGGTCCAGCGGGCCTTTGCCGCGCAGCGCGCGGGCGCCGCGCCCGCTCTGGTGCTGAGCGACCCGACGCTCCACATCTGTGGTGATGCCGGTGTACAGGCTCCCTTTCGCCGTCCGGACGATGTAGAGTTGCCACTGCTGACTCATCGCAATCATTTCCAAAAAAAGGTGCCGGGCAGTGTAGCGCGCTTCACGCTCTGGTGCACCGCCAGGAGTTTATCTTGTCCGATCACGCCCATCTGGTTCGCTACCTCAGAAAGCAGCATGTGCTTTCACTCTGCTGTACCGCTGACGATCAACTGTGGTGCGCTAACTGCTACTACGTCTTTGATGAGACGCGCATGGTCTTCTGGATCATGACCGAACCTGATACCCGCCATGGTGAGTTAATACAGAAGAATCCGCAGATTGCGGGCACCATCAATGGTCAGCCCAGAAGTGTGCTGCTGATTAAAGGTGTGCAGTATCGTGGCCGTGTTGTCCGGCTGGAGGAGGCCACAGAGCAGATTGCCAGAGCCGCTTACCAGAAACGTTTTCCGATCTCACGCAAAGTGTCGGCACCGCTGTGGGAGATTGAGCTGGATGAGGTGAAGATGACGGATAATTCGCTGGGGTTCGGCAAGAAAATTGCCTGGCAGCGGGAGAAATAAAAAACGCCCCTTTCAGCTGAAAAGGGCGTATCGGGTTTACAGCGCTTCGAGGATCCGCAGGGATTCACGATTAAAGGCAGGTAAATCGGCCGGGGTGCGGCTGGTGACCAGCTTATCGCCGTCTACAACCACTTCCTTGTCATGGAAGTCAGCACCAGCATTGATCAGGTCAATGGCAACGGCCTTCACGGTGGTCATCTTGCGACCGCGCACGCCGTTAGCGCTAATCAGCAGCTGTGGCCCGTGGCAGATGGCAAAAATCGGTTTGCCGCTGGCGACAAATTCTTTGGTAAAGGCAACGAAACGATCGTCGCCGCGCAGGGAGTCAGGTGAATGACCGCCTGGCAGCAGCAGGGCGTCAAATTCAGCCGGGCTGACATCATCAATGCTGCGATCGATGGTCACTTCCGCTTCGCCTTTCTTGCCTTTAATGACATTACCGGCCTGTTTCTCGATGGTAACCACCTCAAAACCAGCGCGTTTGTAAACTTCCGCAGGTGAGGTAAATTCTGAGTCTTCAAATTCATCGGTAATCAAAACCGCCACTTTCTTGCTCATTTTTTTCCTCCTTAAAACGAGTGGAGCGCGAGACGCGCTATCCGGATAACGTTGTAAGCCTGGTCGCTGAGAGTGAGAACGCAAGCCAGCCCGCTAAGATCAGCTATCTTTTAAGCTATTAGCAGTGAAATAAGGACGAATCTGAGATGAATCGTGTATTACTGACCGGTGCCACCGGCTTAGTCGGGTCGCATCTGCTGCGCTTACTGATTGAGGATGAGCGCGTCGATGAGATTATTGCGCCCACACGCCGGCCACTGCCTGCGATGCACAAAGTAGTGAATCCGGTAGAAGCCGATCTCACCGATGTGTTGGGACCGCTGGAAAGTGCGCTGGATACGGTGTTCTGTTGCCTCGGCACCACGCGTAAGCAGGCGGGCAGCAAACAGGCTTTCATCCACGTAGATTACACCCTGGTGGTGGACAGCGGATTATGCGGATTACGTCTGGGGGCGAAGCAGATGCTGGTGGTCAGCGCGCACGGCGCTAATCGCCACTCACCGTTTTTGTACAATCGCGTCAAAGGCGAAATGGAGAATGCGCTGCGCCATCAGGGCTGGCCGCGCCTGACGCTGGTGCGGCCCTCACTGTTGCTGGGCGATCGCGCGCAGAAGCGCGGTGGTGAAAGCCTGGCGGGACCGCTGTTCTCGCTGCTGCCGGGCAACTGGCGGGCGGTGCATGCACGCGACGTGGCACGTTGTCTGCATCAGCAGGCTTTCACTCAGGGAGGTGAGAACGTCAATATCGTCGAGTCAGGCGACATCCCGCGTCACTCAGCGTAACTGCCAGATAATCTGATTACGGCTGCCGCGCCATTGCAGCGTGGCATCCTTCTCCTCTTCAACAAAGCGACCATCGATCAGCACGTCGAGATAGCTCAGCACC